>CAJCHQ010000898.1 GCA_903970295.1 Bryobacterales bacterium | reverse complement strand
GGATTGAAGGGCGGCAAATTGGAAATTTCGGCAAATGGAGCTAACAAAATAGTAGCCACGGGTTTGGTAGATTCGGTGACGATCCGACTGAGTGGTGCCGGCAATGCTGATTTGCATGGTTTGAAATCCAATAACGCCGCGGTCAACATCAGCGGCACCGGCGATGTCTCGGTCAATTGCGCGAAATCGCTCAGCGCGTCTATCAGCGGTATGGGCAATATTCGTTACACGGGAAAACCGGCTCAGGTGCAAAAGAACATTTCTGGCATGGGTAAAGTGACGCCGATGTAGAATCTACTTGCGCGACTGTCTCCTGTACTTTGCCAGCACCTTGCCCACGGAAAAGCCATGAAAAACCTCTCCAAATTAGCCATGATTGCCCTCCTCAGCGCAGGGCTTAGCGCCTGTTCCAATCAGGCCAGCAATGAAATGATTAGCGAACCTCGACAGCTGGCACTCGATTATCACGACCTGGATATAAGCATCCCGGCCGAAGTCACGATCAAAGTTCAACCGTCTCCCGCTTTGACGGTGGAAGCAGCACAGGATGTGCTCAAAATGATCGATACCCGCGTTAAAGACGGCGTGCTAGTGATCAAAACCGACCAGTTTAATCGGCTGAGAAACAAAGTTGCTATCACAATCGGTAATCCCGTGTTACAGACCATCAAACTTTCTGGGGCCACTAATGTGAACATGAGTGGTTTTACCGAAGGCAATCTGACAGTCACTGCCAGCGGTGCCAATAAGATCGTCGCCAAAGGCACTGTCAATCAGTTAAAAGTCCAGTTATCAGGCGCAGGCAACGCCGACTTGCACGAACTCAAAGCTGATGCCGCCGATATCTCGGTCAGCGGCGCCGGAGATGTCTCGGTATATTGCACCAAATCATTGAAAGCATCGATCAGTGGAGTCGGTAATATTAGCTACGCAGGCAAACCAGCGCAAGTCCAAAAAGATATTTCCGGCATAGGCAAACTGAAAGCAATTTAGTATTTCTGCGCTGGCAAAAGCTGCACTTGGACGAAGTTTTGTGCTTTGTGCTTCGGCACTAGGCCTTCGCGCTCGCCAGAACACTGACTTTGCTCAAGGCATAATCAAGATCTGCAATCAAATCGTCAACGTCTTCGATGCCGACAGATAGACGAACCAATCCTTCCACAACGCCTCTTGCATCTCGCTGCTCTTTGGGAATGGCTCCGTGAGTCATGGTCGCCGGGTGCCCGATCAGAGATTCGACGCCACCCAGACTTTCAGCAAGAGAGAAAAGCTTCGTGTGGTTCATGAATTCTTTCGCTCGCTCCAGCCCGCCTCTGACTACAACAGAAAGCATGCCGCCGAAGCCGCGCATCTGTTTTTTCGCCAGGGCATGCTGGGGATGATGGGCGAGTCCGGGATAAAGAACTTTCTCGACGGCTGGATGTTTTTCCAGGTGACGAGCGATGGCAATCGTATTTTCTTCATGGGCGCGCATGCGCACGGCGAGAGTTTTGACACCACGCAAAACCAAGTAACAGTCCATCGGTCCGGGCACTGCTCCGACCGACTTCTGAATGAAGCGCAGTTTTTCGTTGAGCTTATCGTCAGATGTGACGATTGCACCACCGATGGCGTCACTGTGTCCACCGATATATTTTGTCGTGCTATGAACGACAATGTCAGCACCGAAGTCCAGGGGATTTTGTAGATAGGGGCTGGCGAAGGTGTTATCCACAGCAGTGATGATTCGGCGATCGGGGATAGCGCTTTGAGCGAGCTTGCACAAAGCAGTGATGTCAGCCAATTGCAGAAGGGGATTGGTTGGAGTTTCGATCCACAGCATTTTTGTGTTGGGCTTGATCGCCGCTTTTACAGCTTCGACTTTACTGGTGTCGACATAAGTGAAGTCGAGGTTGTAATTGCGCAAAATTTGCTCGAACAGGCGATAAGTGCCACCATACACATCTTCGCCAACGACCACGTGATCGCCGGCTGAGAGAAGATGCAAAACGGCATCAGTGGCGGCGCAACCTGAAGCGAAACAGAGACCGTATTGGCCATTTTCCAGAGCAGCTAGACATTTTTCCAGGGCGCTGCGAGTCGGATTGGTGACACGCGCGTAAACGTGACCCTTTTTTCCGTATTGGTCGAATTCTTCGTGAACATAAGTCGACGTCTGGAAAATCGGCACATTGATTGCACCGGTCATGGCATCGGGTTCCTGACCAACATGAATGGCCTTAGTCGCGAACTTCATCTCTTCGCCCCCAATTTTGTTTTGCTTACGGTTTCAGTTTTAGATTCAATTTTGGATTCTTGCACCGATTCCAGCGTATCTTTGGTATCGATTTGCGCACGCAGCATAGACATGATGTCGTACTTGGTCAGCACGCCGCAGGCTCTATCGTTCTCGGTGAGAACGACCATAGCCGTTCCTAAACGGAAAAGACGATAGACTTGATCGATTTCCGCATGCACATCCAGTTGCGGAAATGGTCGGCCCATGACTGAACTGACTGTAATTGCTTCGGGATTCTTGCGTTCGTAAACCACTTGCATAGCGACAAGATCGTTGATATGTCCGACATTGAGCCCGTTCTCGGTAACCACAGGAATTTGATCGATGCCGTGTTCTTGCATGATGTCGATCGATCGTTGAATCGAATCGCTGGGGCGCACAGTCACCATCGGAGCGATTGTACCCTGCACGCGCTTGCGCTCGAGCAAGTCGTTGGCATAATAGCTGTAATCGGCGTCCGGCAAGAAACCGTTGCCCCGCATCCATTCATCTGAATATAACTTACTCAAATAGCCTCTGCCACCATCAGGCAGAAGCACGACGACAACGTCTGTCTCGCTCAATCGTCTCGCTACCTGCAAGGCACCGAAACAAGCCATGCCGCAGGAGCCGCCCACCAACAGTCCTTCTTCACGAGCCAGGCGGCGCGTCATCATGAAACTGTCTTTGTCGCTGACGCGCACCCACTCGTCAATTACTTTCAGATTGGCTGTGCGGGGAATGAAATCATCACCCACCCCTTCCACTTTATAGGGTTGGGACAGATCGCCTGAATAAATCGAACCTTCGGGATCGACGCCGACAATTCTAATTTTCGGGTTTTGCTCTTTGAGGTATTTGGCAGTACCGGATATGGTGCCACCAGTGCCGGCACCGGCGACAAAACAAGTGATTTTGCCTTCGGTTTGCTCCCAGATTTCGGGGCCCGTTGATTCGTAGTGGGCGAGCGGATTATTGGCGTTTTCGAACTGATTAGGTTGAAAGGCACCAGGTATTTCGTGAGTTAGCTTGTTCGCCACCGAATAATAACTTTCATGCGAGCTGGCAGCGACGGTCGGCACAACAACAACTTCCGCTCCGTAGGCTTTGAGCAAATTGATTTTTTCGGAAGCCACTTTGTCGGGCACAACCAGAAGGCAGCGGTAGCCCTTGACTGCGGCAATCTGAGCCAAACCAGTGCCGGTGTTGCCCGATGTCGGTTCGATAATTGTGCCGCCCGGTTTGAGCAGTCCCAATTTTTCGGCTTCTTCGATCATTTTGCCGGCCGGACGATCTTTGACCGAACCGCCAGGATTAAAGCACTCAATTTTAGCCAGAACAATAGGCTTGACGCCGGCGGTAACTTTGTTTAGCTTGACAAGGGGCGTGTGACCCACTGTTTCGAGGATGGTGTTGTGATACTTCACCAGTCGAGGTCCTCCATTACAATATTAGGAGCGAGCAGACATCAATTATACGGCGTAAGTCGCCGGAAACCCTCATGGATCGACGTAACCAAGCATAAGGCAAATGACTTGCCCAAAGACACGTACGTGAGCCAGCAAAAATTTCTCTTCAAGCCGGAAGACCTTGCTTTGTGGCGGGCTGAAAAGAAACTGGGCGAGCCCGGCAAATACCCCTTCACACGCGGCATCTATGCCGACATGTATCGTTCGCGCAAGTGGACGATGCGGCAATATGCAGGCTTTGGCAACGCCTCCGAAACCAACAAACGCTTTAGATATCTCTTAGCCAACGGCCAAACCGGTCTTTCTGTTGCTTTCGACTTGCCGACACAGATGGGCTACGACTCAGACGATCCGATGTGTCTGGGCGAAGTTGGCAAAACCGGTGTGGCCATCGACAGCCTCAAAGACATGGAGCGCTTGTTCGATCAGATCGACCTCAGTCAGGTCTCGACCTCGATGACGATCAACGCCACGAGCGCCATTTTGCTTGCCATGTACCGAACGGTTGGCATCCGTCAGGGCGCTGATGCGAAATTGCTGCAAGGCACAATCCAGAATGACATTCTCAAAGAATACGAAGCGAGAAACACCTATATCTTTCCGCCGGCAGCCTCAATGCGCCTGATTACCGATATTTTTCAGTTTTGTGCGGAAGAGATGCCGCGCTGGAACACGATTTCAATCAGTGGGTACCACATTCGCGAGGCAGGGGCCACAGCCGTGCAAGAATTGGCATTCACTTTCGCCAACGCGATTCAGTATGTCGAAGCGGCCCTGTCGCGGGGGCTTGACATAGACACATTCGCACCGCAATTGAGTTTCTTTTTCGTGGCCCAGATGAATTTTTTCGAAGAAGTGGCCAAATTCCGCGCTGCCAGGCGTTTGTGGGCACGCTTGATGAAAGAACGCTTCGGCGCCAAAAATGCCAAATCACTAATGCTGCGTTTTCACGTGCAAACGGCAGGCTCTTCTTTGACGCAGCAACAACCGGAAAACAACATTGTCCGCACGACCCTGGAAGCAATGACGGCAGTGTTGGGCGGCTGCCAATCGCTGCACACTAATTCTAAAGACGAAGCCTTCTCGTTGCCCAGCGAAGCTGCAGCCCTGACCGCTTTGCGCACGCAACAGATATTGGCTACAGAAACAGGTATCGGTAACGTCGTCGATCCTTTCGGCGGCTCATTCTACGTCGAGGAGCTGACAGACAAAATCGAGGCCGAAGCCGAAGACTATTTAAAAAAAATAGAAGCACTCGGCGGCGCCATCAAAGCCGTAGAGAGCGGCTACATTCAAAAAGAAATTCAAGACGCCGCTTACGCCTTCCATCAAAGTGTGGCAAGCAAAGAACGGGTGGTTGTCGGCGTCAATCAATTTATTGAAACTAAAGCCGAGAGAATCGAAACCTTGCGGGTCGACCCGAAACTCGAACTACAGCAACAGAGCGAATTACAAGCACTCAAATCAAGCCGCGATCGAGATGCGGTAACGCGGGCTCTGGATGATCTGTTGAAAGCGGCAGCCGGTCAGGACAATTTGATGCCTTACATCTGCCGGGCAGTGGAATGTTATGCCACCGTAGGCGAAATCAGCAATACATTGCGACAGTCGTTCGGTAAATTCCGACCGATTGCCACACTCTGATGGGAGTTTTTCGCTGATGGCGGCCGTGCGGGTTTCAATCGTGATTGTCAATTGGAAGACACCAGTGCTTCTGGCCAAATGCCTGAATTCGCTGAAAGCCGATAGGGGTTATGCGAGTTTTGAAATTTGGGTCGTCGACAATGCTTCGGGCGATGAATCGGTCGCCATGTTGGCAAGGGACTTTCCTTCAGTCAAAGTGATCGCCAACCCGGACAATAAAGGCTTTTCTAAAGCTTGCAATCAGGTCATCCCCAGTTGTGCGGGGGAGTTTATTCTTCTGCTCAATCCGGATACTGAGGTTTTAAATTCAGCGGTCAGCGATCTGGCCGACTTTCTAGCGACTCATCCGGAAGCCGGTGCGGTCGGTCCCAAAGTGCTGAACCCGGACGGCAGCTTACAGTTGGCATGTCGAAGAGCTTTCCCAGATCCGGCTGCTTCATTCTTCCGCCTCACCTACCTCAGCCGCATTTTTCCCAATAACCCGGTTTTTGGTCGCTACAACTTCAGCTACGCGGACCCTGACCTTCTTTTGGAAGTCGATGCCCTCTCGGGTTCGTGCATGATGGTCACCCGCCAGGTTGTCGAGAGAATCGGGCTGCTCGATGAAGACATATTCATGTTCGGGGAAGACATCGATTGGTGCTGGCGCATTAAGCAAGCTCAGTGGAAAGTCTTCTATAATCCTATTGCGGTGGTCATACACGTCCACGGCGCCGCCAGTCGTTTGCGACCAGTCGGCACCACCCTGGACTTGCACAAGGGCATGCGTGTTTTTTACAAGAAACACTTAGCGCAAAAATACTGGGCCCCATTCAATGCCCTGGTGTATGCTGCAATTTGGTCGAGGGCGTTTGTCTTCATCGTCGTCAACTGGGCCCGCTCAAGGGTTTCCCCTTCGACCTGAGAAGAGGCGCTCATGGCATCTTCGCCAAACCAAACAAAATGAATGGAAAGTTTACAGGTAACCTCAAGTCGAGATCGGGCAACTTAAAATGGCGGCAGTTCGCAGCAGAATACTAGTGACAGGGGCAAGCGGACTGATTGGCCGCGCCGTCACCGAAAATCTAATTTCCAAAAACGCCTACGACATCAAGGTGCAAGTGCGCGATCCGCAGCACGCGCGCTCAACCGTGGGTAACGTCATCGACTTTACAAGAGTGCGTCTGGAAGAAGGCGACTTCACCCGCATGGGCGACCGCGAAATGCGGCTCCTGGCTAAAGGCGCAAACACCGTTATTCACGCAGCCGGTCTTGTTCATCAACCCGATGCTCCCTATCAAGAGTACGAAGTAGTCAATGTGCGAGCGACGCAAGCGCTGGCCGAAGCAGCCGCTCAAAACGGGGTCGACACATTCGTCTTCATCAGCTCGTCTGCTGTCTATGGTCCCGGCCCTTTCGAAAATGTCAACGAATCGGCGCCGCTCAAAGGTGTTACACCATATGCGGTATCAAAAATGTCGTCGGAGCAATGGCTTTCGCAGTTCAGCGGCTCAATCCCCAGAATTGTGATTTTGCGCCCGTCCCTGGTCTTTGGTGAGGGCGATCGGGGCAATCTACTGAGCTTGATTAAGAGCGTCAAAGAGCAGAAATACAAACATGTCGGTGGCGGCGAAGCTGGAAAGAGCCTGATCTATTCAAAAGATCTGGCTCATGGCATCAGTTTGATATTGGAAAGCGTGCCGCCCGGTTTGCATATTTTCAATCTGGCCAATCCGCAGCCGGTCTCGGTCAAACAGTTGACTGAAGAGATTGCAGTTTGTCTGGGCATGCCGGCCAAAATCCAATCGGTGCCGACGGGACTCTTGAAATTCGGGGCTAAAGCGGCTGAGATGTTCATGCCGGGTAAATCACCGATCACCGC
>CAJCHQ010000897.1 GCA_903970295.1 Bryobacterales bacterium | reverse complement strand
GTTCATCGAAGATGGACCCACACAAGCAGATCCCGTATGCGACACCCCCTTGTTTTCCGATTGCCTCGAACCAACCCCCATCCATATTGCTGCCTCGTCCCATGGACCGGGGTGGAGCGGTATTTCTTGATTCAGGATGCTGCTTCCCATCCGCAACAGTGGGCGAAAGTCTCCATAGTCGCATGACGACAATGGAAGGATGTAGCTACCGTCGTTGGAGCCGTGATTGGGCGCGCGCCCGGACGTACCATCAACAAATTTGGCCATCAATTGGAACGCTGCTTCGGTTCGCGTGCGTATTTCTGGAGCGACCTCTGCGTTGTGAATTTCCGCCAGCCGAAGGGTCCACAGTAACTGCTGAAGAACCATTCGTTGATAGTTGAATGAATCCTGAAGATAGGCGCCGTCAGGCGTGATTTGATCGAGTACCGCCTCACGCAAAAGTTGAGCGCCATGTCTTTGCCAAGTGGACGCGTCGCGCAGTTCTGGATAGAGAACACCGGCGGTCCAAAGTCCGACGGCTTCGCTGATTAGGTGATTGCTGCGCTGGGAGCGGGCGTAGTTGATGGATTGCATGACCCTCCAGGCATGAGCAGCAATCAGTCGGACGTCGACTTTATCTAGCGGCTGACTCAACACATGCGCCAGCGAACAGCGTAATGCGGGAATGCAATTGGCCACGTTTCCTATCCCGATCTGAGGACCCAGAGCCGGATCTGCCTTGTGCAAAACGGAATTGATCACATCCGGATACGAAGCATTGATCACCGTTATCTTCAAGCCAGTCTCTTTGATGGCTTGCATGAGTTTGTAGACGAGTGTCAGTTGCATCGGCAGCCACGAACCGTTTCGCGCTCTTGCCGCCCGCGCCACCACGTCTGTGGGCAGGTTCGCAGTGATACCATTCCAGGATTGCAGAGAGAGCGATGCGAAAATGATGTCGGGCTTGATTTCATTGATGGTTTTGGCTGTACTTTCAATGTCGTTAACATCGACATGTGCCGAGCTTATTTTTGGCACATAGCCCAATTGAGCCGCGACTAAAGCCGAGAGATTGGCTCTCACTCTGACATTTTCGAGATTCCGTCCGGTGGCGATGCATTCGTGCTTGTGAGGATAGCGCATGAACATGTCGAGAACTAGAGCACCCAAGCCGCCTTGACCGACAAACATGATTTTCTTGTCTGCCATCAATCGCTCTTTCGGTTCAATGAAGCAATCAGCTCAGGTAGTTCACTCATGCGCGTAAAAGTCGGCACATCTGCCGAGAACAAACTCGCCGACGAATATTCCGACCCGGCATAGGCAAAAACCTTCATTCCTGCTGCTTGAGCGGCTTGTACGCCGACCAGGCTGTCTTCGATCACTAGACAATTGCGCGGATCTGTTCCCATCGCCGCGGCTGCTTTCAAAAAGAGATCAGGCTCGGGTTTCCACTTTTGCAAATCATAAGCGGAAAAAATGCGTTCACTGAAATAGTCGTATAGACCCACCAATTTCAGCATCTGGTCAAGTGATTTCATCGAACTATTGGAGGCTACACAGATGGGAATGGTGATTTGCTCCAGCGTTTCTTTGATGCCTTCAATCGGCACAATACAGTGTTCTATGCGGCGTGCGAATTCGTCGCGGAACTGGGCGAAAAAGTCGTCCGGCAGCTTCGACGCCGACAATGTTTCGATGATCTCCATGCAGCGCTTCAAAGTGACTCCGCAAAACAAACGCATTGCGTCGGTCAGATCCAGACCTAGACAATATGGCGCGCTAAATTCCAGCAAGAGTTCGACGTAGAATTTCTCGGTATCAACCAGAACTCCGTCGCAATCGAAAATAACGAGAGAGACGGAGTCTTTCGCTTGCATGACGGGTGGTTTCGCCGGAATCATCGTGTTGCTATCTTGCGGATGAACTCAGCGCCAATGATTGACGGTCTTTCGAAGCAGCTTTTCGCTTGCTCTTTTCTTGTTCGAGTCCGCGCTTGTAGTCGAAATCGGTGTCTAGATCCACATCCAGCTCCATCTTGTAGAAGCTGTTGTACCATCTCTGGCTTAAGCGCACGTGCGATGCGCGCAGGCGAGAGAGATAATCGACCCAATCACGTTTGCGCTGCGTCAGGAGCGAATAGATTGCATCGAAGGCGGCCGTTTGCTCGACTTCGAATTCAGTCAGCGCTTGCTTATCGCCCTGCTCGAACCGCTTGAGGTTATCGGAATGGGGAATCATGCCCAGCAACCGATCTTGCGGAATCGCGGCTCTGATGAATTCTTCGTCTTCCGGTCCGTCGACTTTATTCGCGACGACATATGTGCCCAGATTGTGCTCTTCGTGCAGGGCTAGAAAATCGTTGTAGACCTTGATCGATTTCTCAGTCGGTTCAACGATGAAGACATTCAAATCGTAGGCGAAGTGCAAAGACGTGGCCACGTTGTCGGTACCAGCCGTGGTGTCGGCGATGATAATATCCTCGTCCGTGTCGATCGTATGGTGCATAATGCCGGCTAAGGTATACAGCATTTCGTGGAAGCAAGACGCTCCCACATCGGCATCTTTATACGTGCCAACTGTGAGCAGTGCTACCGAACCATCGTTGAGTGCATATTTGCGAATGAACGGATCTTCGGGTGAAACCAAAACGAAATTCGATTTGAGTGTAGGTGGCGTGGTCGAAATCATTGGTCTATTGCCAAGATCGGTGCGCTCGCCTTTAAGATAGGTGTTGACGTTTTCCGTCTCATTGCGCAATTCCGTGACATTCTCGTCGACGTGGAAATTTAGCGCTTGATACATGTGTGCGTTGACATCGGCGTCGATGGCCAATACAAAAGGATGTTTCTTCGCCGCATAACGTACGAACCCGGCAGCAGCAGTGGTTTTGCCCGAACCGCCTTTGCCCAAAAATGCAATTCTCATCTACTTCGTCTCCCGAATATTTGTTCTATCGTTTGAACTTCAATCTTGATATTCCTCGTCTAAGCGCGCCCAGCTTGAACCAGTTGCGGTGCCGCTTGTGGAGCGGCTGTCGAAGCTTTTCTGCGCTCAGTTTCGAGAACAATTGCCTTTTCGTAATCGAAATTGGTATCGAGATTGGTGTCCATTTCTTTTCCATAAAAGGGATTGAGCCATTTTTTGCTCACCTTTTTATGCGATTCGTTCAATTGCTCGAGGTATTGCGACCAGTCGCGTTTGTACTCTTTCAGTTTGTTGTAGACCGCCTCGAAAGCCGCGGTTTGTTCGGCTTGAAAGTCAGCCAGGACTTCTTTCTTCCCTTGCTCGAAGCGTTTGAGATTTTTGGAGAGGGGGACAGTCCCTAACAATTTTCCAGCGGGAAGGGCTTTATTCAAGAAAGCCAGATCTTTCTCGCCATCTACCTTGTTGGCGACTGCAAAAGTACGCTCGGCGAGATGCGGAGCCAGTCCAATGAAGTCGTGGAATACTTTGACTGATTTTTCGGTAGGTTCGACTACGAATACATTCAAATCGTAGGCGAGGTGCAATGATGTAGCCACATTATCGGTACCGGCAGTGGTATCAGCAATGACTATATCTTTATCGGTATCGAGCAGATGGTGCATCAAAATCGCCAGCGTGTACAATTTGCCGTGATAGCAAGACGAGCCGACATCGCTTTCTTCATAAGTGCCGACGGTGAGCAGGGACATACCGTCGAGAGACATGGCATATTTTTGTAATAACTGGTCGTCCGGTC
>CAJCHQ010000896.1 GCA_903970295.1 Bryobacterales bacterium | reverse complement strand
TTTCGGTAGTATGAACAAGAAAAGCATGTTCGGAGATGATGAAGATGACGAACCGGCTACACCGGCTAACTCACCACCGCCACCACAGGCGATGGCACCGCCGCCACCACCACCACCTCCTCCACCTCCACCACCACCTCCACCACCGGCACCAGCTGTCAGTGCCGCTCCCCCGGCATCCTCGCAGACCACAGTCGACAATCACAAAGACCAACTGGACCAAATGCCACCAGTGCCAGAAGCAAAGGATTTAATCAAGAAAATGGAAGAAATTTCGAAGACACCCACCCCAGACTGGTGTGCCGCAGTGCCATTCCCGGTCGTCGATGAGCTGCGCCGCAAGCGCAATGCCTTGATGGAAGCAATTCAACAAGCCCAGGCCGAAATCGGTCAGATTGACGGCAAGATCAACCAGCTGGAAAATCTCAAAGTGGCCCTGCTGGGCGCCGAAGGCGACGAATTATTGGCAGCTTGCATGCGTGTTTTCATGAAACTCGGCTGGACGCCGAAAGTCTCGGAAAAAGACCGCGAAGAATTACATTTAAGTGGCTCCGAAAAAGCCGAATTGATTGCCCGCGTTGTCCGCAGCCCCTCGCAAGCGAAGAGAGCAGATATTGCTCAGCTGGCCGAATCGGTGATTACATTCTGGGGCGAGCATGAAATCGAACCCAAGGGTCTTCTGGTTGCTTGCACCTGGGCCAACCGGCCGATGTCCGAGCGAATCGAGCCCGACTATACAGATGGCTTGTCAGAATTTGCCCAGAAGAAAAATCTTTGCTTGATGACTACAACTCAATTACTGGCAATTTTCCGCGACCTGGAATTGGGCAAAACCACAACCGATGACGTCCGGCGGCGAATTCTCGATACAAGCGGCCGGCTGGCCGGCTTCCAGTTAGATAATTCGATGGCTGCGGTTTAATAGACAGACTCTGGGCATGTAGTTGCCAGCATCCGAAAAGAGGGTCCTATATCTGTGAACTTACCAACCATTGTCATCTGCGATGACGCCGCAGGAAAGCGCGAGCAGATCGATGAACTGATTAGCGGGCAGCCTGAACTGATCAAATTGGCCGCCATCGATCGGCAAGCAGCAAAAGAGGATATGCAGCCAGGCATTAAGGTGATGTGGCTGGAATTAGCCCCAGACCCGCAAAAAGGGCTGCAGCTTCTGGGCGAGCTAAAACAAAAATATCCGGGCACAAGCTTTCTGGTCAGCTACGACACCTTGCAAAGCGATTTGGTCAAGACCGCCATGCGCCTGGGGGCGGTTGAATTTCTGGATGCCGAGGGCGCAGCCAAGCTGCTGCCGGAAGCGGTCAAAACCATTGCCCGAAAAGAGAGCACAACCCAGGCCACAGCTGCCGCCGTCACAGGTAATCAACAGCCCCTGCCGCCTGCCTCCGAAAAAACAGTGCAGCATATGCGCGAAGCCAAGAATATGCGCACCAAAGTCAGTCAAATGGAAGGCGGGCTCATGATGCCAGTCTGGCTTCTGCCCACGGTATTTATCGTGATCCTGTGCATGCTTGGCGCCATTTATTTCTGCTTGAAATAGAAATCTGCGCAGAAGAGATCATCAAGTCGAGCAGTCAACTAGACGGAGCTGTTTTTGGTTGCCCCGTATGCCGGTGCGCACTGATCGATTTTAGCTGCCAAGATAAAGTCGCTCTCAGTCAAGCCGTCGACCTTATGCGTCCACACTTCCACTTTGAGCTCGCCCCAGCGCACGAGCAGATCAGGATGATGCTGCTCGTGCTCGGCGATTTCAGCAATTTTCTTAGCAAGACGCATCGGTTTGGCAAAATTGTCAAACTGAAACGAGCGGACTAACTTTTTATCGTTATCAACAGTCCACTCGTCCAGTTCTTGCAAAAGCGGTGCAAATTGCTGTCTGGTCAGGGCCGGCACACCACCTGTGCACGGCAAACACTTTTTCTCGGCGAGGCTCATCTATTTATCTCCGTCACTTCAACTGGCAATCATAGCCCCTGGGAAGAACCAGACGCAAGGTGAGTGCCAACCAGCCGGGGGCGGCAGATCGAACGCTCAAGGTCGCCATTTGAATCGGCCGGCTAACTAATTGATGTCACTTACGGTAAGCGGCAAGATTTAAATTAACAGACCTGACGTAAATTAGAGACTGACGTAAGTCTTGGCCATAGCCAATGGTATCGATTCGGGCGAAGTTTGTTCCTCGTGGGAACCTCGTCGTCCGCCTTGTCCCCGCTTCCGCCCAGCCGCAGCGGCCTCCTCACTAGTGAATTCATGAGCCGTGCCTTTTTCGTGAGCGGCTCGGCCGCCCATGCTGGCAATGCGCCGACGTTGTTCCGCGTCGAGAGCTGCAAATCCTCGGCGGGCTACATTGTTGCCCGGTTTGTTCTCATCTTGCGCCATCCAATTACTCCTTGCTGTCAACTGAATTGGTGCCCAAAAAATTGGACTGCCCATAATTAAACGACCCTTATAGTCTACGAATGTTCCTCAAAAATTGGGCTTTTAAGGTGAAGTATCTTTTCAGGAATCGCTCAGACCGTGGCTACCTGATCTTCAGTCAGCGGATCTTCGCCTGGTTTCATTGAAAGTAAATCGCTATGAGTTCTGCGTGAGGTATGCAGATCTTCGGGCAAACGCTCGAGAACTTCATCCAGATTGTGTGTCAGATTGAAAGTTGTACGCGTCATCTGCGCGATATGAATTGCTTCAAAAAACGAAACAAGCGTCGGAATGAACGTAAAACATGTTACTAGGTACAGCGCTCCGGTCATAGCGTCGCCGAGATAAAACTTGTGGGCACCGAAGCCACCGAGAAAAAAAGCAAGAAGCACGGCCACTATCTTTTTTCGTCCACCAGGAATGTCGGCTGAGGCCACGGCCACCAGATTTGCTCTTTCTTGAGCGAGCAGCACTTTGTTTCGTCTCACAAATTCTTCGTCGTCGTAAGTGACAGGATTGCCCTCGAAGCCGCATACACAGCGAAAAGACGAACTGCTGCGCAAATAAGCGTAGACTTCAGAGGCTAAGAGCGGCCGATGGCATGATCCACAAAACAGAGTTCTGGCCGAAATATCCTTCTGCTTGATCGCTTTGAAGGAGCCGGATTGATAGGTGCCTGTGGTGCCGATGCGCTTGGCGATTTCTTTATAGCGTTCGCGTTCTTCATCGTTCTGGGCAGACTGAGCCAAGAGCAAAAATTCGGCGGCCGATTCATCGCTTTTGCCCAGCTTCATCAGAGTCTTAGCCAATAACTCGCGCACATCGCGCTCTTGCCTGGTTTTATCTGCCAGCCCAGGCAATCTGGCGAGCGCCTCTTTCAAACAGGACTGCGCTTCTTCCAGGCGATCAGCTTTATAGTGTTGGCGACCTTGATCTAACCAGGTTTTGAACGAAGAAGCCAATTCTTTGATAGCCGCATTCGAGTGACTGGCGGCCTCACCATCGATCACCACTAACTGACTCTCTACGGCAGCTCCGCAATTGCGACAATGGGGCTCCCAGCCGCCCAGCATCTCTCCGCAATCCTTGCAGGAATTGGGCTTGTTTACATCTTTCTCCGCCGCGTCTTCAGCGTCGATCAGCTTTGCTTGCTCGATCAAATCAGCATCATCGAGCGGAAATGGTGGCACGGCCGGGGGCAATGCCTGAGCACCAGAAGCGGCTGTCTCCAACTCGCCGCTTGGATTCGTGCTCTCGTTTGACTGAGGTGCATCCGACTGGGTCATGCC
>CAJCHQ010000895.1 GCA_903970295.1 Bryobacterales bacterium | reverse complement strand
AAATTGAAGTTGATTGCTACTGGTGCAGCAGAAGCCGCTACCGCCGTGAATTTCGCTGTCACCTACATTAATCCGCAAGCCAAGGTCTTTCCTGGCCACAGCTCCAACCTGAATCTGAGCATCTAGTCCTGGCTCCAATCTTGAAGCGGAGCGTCTGGGCTGCAGTCTGAATCTGAGCTCCGGGCGAGCTCAAGTCTGATCTTGAGCTTCAGCTAAAGTCGATCCGATTAGCCAGCTTGTCAGTACGCGCCGAGTTCTCTGGGCTGCGGGTTAGACAATTATTTACATCCACCGCCTTAAGGGCTTGGTGCGCTTTAGAGCATTTTGAGCAATGCAGATGAAAGCGAATTCGAGCAAGTCAAGATGATTTGGCATTCAATATATTGTGTAATTATTTCGCCCCTCCGCTATATGTAGTGCCATACAAATGTAGTATAATGATCATACTTCGGTTGAACAGGCATAAATCAACGAGGTTGGAAACATGTTCACTAAAAACGCGATAAAAGTCCTTGAGAAGCGCTACTTGCTGAAAGACGAGCACGGACAGGTGGAAGAAACGCCCGCGCAACTGTTCAGGCGAGTGGCTCAGGCAGTGGCCAAAGCCGAGGCAAAATGGGGCGCCTCAGCTGCAGCCGTGCAAGAGATCGCTGACAGATTTTTCGAGGCGATGCACAGCCGGCAATTTCTGCCCAACTCACCCACATTGATGAATGCTGGCAAGCCTAATGGTCAGCTCAGTGCTTGCTTCGTGTTACCAGTACCAGACTCGCTCGACGGCATTTTCGAAACCTGTAAAAACGCTGCTCTCATTCATAAAACCGGGGGTGGAACAGGATTTTCCTTTAGTCGATTGAGGCCTGCCCACGATCGAGTGGCGAGTTCTTGTGGTGTCGCTTCCGGGCCAATCAGTTTTATGATGGTCTACGATGCAGCTACCGAAGCCATTCGTCAGGGCGGCACCAGGCGTGGTGCAAACATGGGCATATTGCGCGTCGATCATCCCGACATTCGTGATTTCGTCACGTGCAAGCGCGATACGACACGCTTGAACAACTTCAATATCTCGGTCGCTGCCACAGATCAATTTATGAACGCGGTTGAAAACGATACCGACTACGAAATCGTTCATCCGCGCAGCGGCAAAGTCGTGCGCACTGAAAAGGCGCGCGAGATCTTTGAAAAAATGGTCGAGAACGCTCATGCCACCGGCGAGCCCGGACTGGTCTTCATCGACCGCATCAATGCGGCAGATCCGATCAGACAGAGTTTTGACAGCAAAGGCACAGTGATTCCAGGTACTGAGGATATAGAGGCCACCAACCCTTGTGGTGAACAGCCGCTAGGCCCTGGTGATGCCTGCAATTTAGGCTCGATCAATTTGACTCGTTTTGTCGATTGCGCGAAGAATGAAATCGATTGGGCGCAATTGGCTGATGCGATCAATTTATCTGTGCGTTTTCTCGATGATGTCGTGGAGGCCAATCACTATCCTCTGCCCTTCATCAAAGAAGTGGCTCTGAACAACAGACGCATCGGTTTGGGCATCATGGGGTGGGCGGAAACATTGATCATGCTTGGCGTTCCATATGATTCAGACGAAGCTGTGAACAGGGGCGACGAGATGATGGCATTCGTGCAAAAAGAGGCGCATCTGGCCTCTGGTCGTCTGGCTCAGGAGCGGGGTTCGTTTCCGAACTGGCAGTACAGCACCTGGGCTGACCGCAATCAACCGATGCGCAACGCCACGGTGACGACAATAGCGCCTACCGGCACGATTTCGATTATCGCCGGTACGAGCTCCGGTATCGAACCGCTCTTCGCTGTATCGTTCGTGCGTCGAGTTCTTGGCGGCACAGAGCTAATCGAAGTCAACCCGCTCTTCGAAGAAGTAGCAAAAGCACAAGGCTTCTATTCTGCCGAGCTGATGGAGCAGATTGCCCGCGAAGGAACCCTAGACAAAATCGAGGGATTGCCCGATCAGATCAAACGGGTTTGGGTTTGCTCTCACGACATTTCATTCGAATGGCATGTGAAAATGCAAGTGGCGTTCCAGAAGCACACAGATAATGCCGTTTCTAAAACGATCAACTTGCCTCATAACGCTCCCTTAGACGAAGTAAGAGAGGCTTATCTGGGAGCCTGGCGACAGGGTTTGAAAGGGATTACCGTGTACCGCGATGCTTCGCGGGCCACGCAAGTCTTGAATATCAGAAAGACTGATGACCTCAAGCGCGATACCGAATATGGTGACAGCCGTTATCGAACAGAGCCTCGCGCGCCCAAAGCAGCTAGCGAAGACTACAAACAATCTAATCCAAAATCAACTGCCAAGGCGATTTCCACAACTATGGCTGTTGTCTCGGCAACGCCCCCCTCGGCAAATGTCTACCAAATATCCGAACGGCGTTGTGTTGAATGCGGATCGACTAGTGCCTATGAGTCACGCTATGAAGCGTGCGTGATGTGCAGAGTCTGCGGTTATACTAAATGCTGATGGGCAGCCATGCGCCCGCGAAAAAGCATATATAAACGCTGACCCCAATTTGGTGCACTGCGCATACAGAGGTTGAATATGTCCATACTTGTAGATTTCGAAATTCGCCAGGAAATTGCGGCTGGTCATCTGATCATCGAACCGTTCGACAAGGCTCTGGTGCAACCGAATTCTTACGATGTGCGATTGGCCAATCGATTTTCTTGGCATGACCCGCACGACGCCGAACATCCCGTTCTCGATCCATATATATCCGAAAGCGTTCAAAGCGGCATCGTTCAAACTGAAGCTGATAGCATCGTTTTGCAGCCGCAAGAATTTATCTTGGGTGCGACCTTAGAGAAGGTATGTTTGCCCAGATATATAGTCGGGCAGTTGACCGGCAAGTCCAGTCTGGCTCGCCTCGGTGTGATGGTGCACGTTACCGCTGGTTTTATTGACGCT
>CAJCHQ010000894.1 GCA_903970295.1 Bryobacterales bacterium | reverse complement strand
TGCGCCTGAGCCACTGACTGAGCCAAAGGCTGGTCTGACTCCTGAGCTGGGACCAGAGCCGGCTCAGGCGCCAGTGGAAACGCCTTCACCGGATGCGACTCCAGAGGAGGCTTTTGCCACCCTGCAGGCTGATACCATGACGCCACCTGCGACCAGCCAAGAAACGGCCAGTACCATTGCCACCGGAGACCATGTTTCGTACAACAAAGATCCCTCTCAATTTGGCACCGCCAGTGGTGTAGATCAGACAGTCACAGCGCAGACGACATTCCAGATCATTACCTCCGAGAACACGACGATTGAAGGCGCCGATCAGGCTCAGTCGATGTCGGGAGTGATGCTGCAAAAAGTCGACGAAAGTTCGTCCGGGCTGCAATATCACGCCCTTTATCACCAGTTGCAGGTCTCGCAAATGTCCTCTTATGACGAGATCCACAAAAGTTTTCTGCACCTGGTCAGGCGCCAACTTCGCGAACTGATTGGCGCCAAGCGGCCGCGCAAGCAAGAGCTTCTCGGGCAGTTGCGCCAGATCTGGATCGCCCACGACATATTGACCGATCCGATTACGCGCACTGATTACGATTTCCGCGATCTTGGTTTGCGGGGGGACACCGATCTGCACATCCAGGCGGCCGTAGACGGCAAGATCATTCGTCCACCTTCGCGCATTGGCGAGTTGCTGCAATGCGCCGGACTGCTTGAAGAAGCAGAATTGGATATCGCCTGCGACATGCATAAAGCCATGCCTGAAGTGCAATTCGGCACATTCCTTGTGAAACAGGGATTTATCGGTGAGCGCGATCTCGAGTCGGTTTTGATCGGTCAAAAGCTGTTACGTGCAGGCACCATAAGCGTGGCCCAATTCCAGGTGGCGATGGAACTTTCCCAATCAAGAGGACTGCCGATTCGTGACACTCTGCTCGAGCGTGGTTATGTTTCTGAGCAAGTGTTGGAAGAGGTGGTTGCTGCCGGCGAAAAACCATCCACGATACCACCATTGGCGGTGGCACAGCTGGTGGACGTGGCGCCGACTATCGCTGCGGCTGGTCTGCAGGCTGCCCAGACACAGGCCCGAGCGGAGTCTGAGGCCCGCGCAGAAAGCGTCGAGCAAGAGCTGAGGGCTGAGGCGCAAAGTCTGCAATTATCCAATGCCGTCCCCAGCTGGAAAGATCAGCTGGATTGGGATGCACCAGATACGGTGACGGCCAATCTGACTACCGCCGAGTCAGAACATCAACGAGAAATAGGAAGTCATGGCAATGCCCGCGACTTAGGCGCCCCAATGCAAGGGGCCGCGCGCCCAAGGGAAATCAATATCGCCAACGCCGCGCCCAGCTGGAAAGATCAACTCGATTGGGAAGATGATTCTGCCCACGAGGTGACCGAAGCAGAAAAAGCGAGTGTCGAAGAACAGCCCGCGGTCGTCGAAAACACCTCGGAGCATACGTCTGCGCCGAATCAGGGAAACGAAAACCAAAGCGATTTTTTCAGTCATATGCGCAATGCTCATTCCATATTCGAGATCGACAATCCATTGCCGCCACATCTGGCCAAAAAGCCCGATGCCACAACAAACGAACACCCTACCTTTAACGTAGAAGACGAAGAAGAGAAAAAAGCAAATTCTGAAAATCAGAGTTCAGCACCAGACGATCACTGACCCTAGGAGGTCGGCACGGGCGCTCCCTCGCGTTGGGCATGCGACTGATAAAGTCTGAGCACCACCGATAGTTGCTCGGCGATCAAACGCACTACCTTCTGGTCGCCAGGTTTGTAGGCTTGATGTGGATAAGGCAGGACGATCAAAAGACCTAGCCTCAAGCCGGTCATGTCGATTGGCTGAGTCAACGCATTTTCCGGAAAGCTCGATGAGCGCGGAGCTTCCTCTCGCAGTGGCGGCAGGCCTAATTGCAAGGATACTTTGGAAACATACGAACGCACAGCAGTCTCTTGACTGTCTCGTGAGAGGTCGAGCATGAGGCTGGAGAAACGCCCCTGGTTGACGACTAACGCACACGATTGGTAGGAGATGATGGAAGCTAAGAGAGCAAAAAGCTTTTCTGTGATCACCTCTAAATCAAGAATATCCTCGCCGATTCGCCTGACTTCGTCGACGATCGTCGCCTCGAATAGAAGTCTCTCCAGAAGTTGATTCAAGCGATTATTGATTTCTTCGGGCGTCGGGCTGCGGCTAGCATCACCGAGAATGCGCAGACGAGGTTGCAGTTGCGATTCACCCAGTAACTCACGCACGGCTTTGATTAGATTGGGAAAACCTGGCTCCTTGGGAATGTACCGCTCAGCCCCAGATTTCAGCCCCCAGAAACGATCGACCGAACCGTCGAGTTTGGTCAGCAAAATCACTGGCGTGGGAGCGAGATCAGGGTCATTTTTGACAAGGCGGCACAGTTGATAACCATTGATTCCCGACATAACGACGTCGGAAATAATCAAGTCCGGTAGCTCGTTATACGCCCGGGCCAGCCCTTCTGCACCGTTTTTAGCCTCGAGTATCTGGTAACCCTCACTCTCTAGCGTGCGCCTGATTGTGATTAGCTGCGTCGGACTGTCTTCAATAAGCAAAATACGATATGACATATCGTTTTAGGACTCCTGTTTGTCGATTTTTCTGTCAAGGCACACCATGGGTGGAAATCAGCCTATCCTATCTTTCATTAAACTGGATCGAAATCCAAAATGGCGCCGCAATTCTTGGCGAAACCCCATATCCAATATATGGTTTCTACCACAGATTTAATTTCTAGTGTTTTTAGGACGCACTTGTGAACTAGAGTTAGAGTGCGTGGTCATGCGCAACAGTGTCCCGGCGCCTCGATTACTTTAAGATCGCAGGTAATGTAGTCCATGCCCATTCCCGAGCACTATTACCAGATCGGGCACCATTCCATTTCGGTTGAAGAATTGCGTGAATTGGTCACGCACTCGCATCATTTGATCAGACGAAAAATTGCCGAACACCCGAGTTCACCCGATGATGTTCTAAAGCAGCTGGCCGGAGATGAACATCCAGAAGTGCGTATCGCCGTGGGCGAACACCCCAAAACTCCAATCGCGATTTTGCAAGATTTGATTGCCGATGCTTCTGTCGATGTTCGCTACGCCCTGGCCGAGAATCATGCCTTACCCGGGCCTTTGCTCGAGAAGTTGAGCGAAGACGAGAACGTCTATGTCAGCTCCCGCGCCCTACGTACCCTGAGTAATCTCAAAAAATAGCGCAATTAATTCTGCACAACCCTGTCGGGACGCAGAAAACGCAGGTTATCGAGCAGATTCTTTTGACTGAAAAGCAGCTCGGCCGGCAGTCGATATTCTGTTCGAAGACTGGCATCGTGATTGAAATGGCGTTGACCTACCGAGCTCACCAGACTGCGCACCTGTGGTGGTGACAATATTAATTGGTCACGCACAGCCTCTATATTCGGCAGCCCTGCTCGAGCCAAAGCCTCACCCAGCTT
>CAJCHQ010000893.1 GCA_903970295.1 Bryobacterales bacterium | reverse complement strand
CGGGTACGATAATGCGCGTGACACATTACGACTTGCCACGGCAGTCTCGTTTGTTTTCGCCTTTTTCTTTCCTGCAAGCACAACTCTAAGAGTAAATGTCATTCGCAATTTTCTTGAACTAATTGCGCTCGCAGCTATTCCCTTTTTGATTTATTTGGCGGGCAACTTTGTCATCGGCAATTTTTAGCTATTGCAGTTGGACCTCTCTGGTCCCCGTAACGCCAGAGCATCCATCTCACATCGGGCCCGCACACTTCAAAATTGGCGTACGGGCTCCTGAATCAAGCGCGTTCCACCAGCACTGACAATGCCGCGCAGCATGCCGTTGAAGACAAAGTTGTGCAGGGGAGACACCAATACCCAGTAAAGTATGCCCGAAAGTCCAGAAGGCAGAAATTTTGCTGTTTGCACTAATCTCGTTTTTGTCTCGCTCACAGGCTCAATCCTAAATTCCAGCATGGCTTTTCCCGGTACTTTCATTTCGGCTATCAAGAGCAATCTTTTGTTTTGTTCGACAGCCACCACGCGCCATAAGTCGAGTGCATCGCCAGGTCTCAATTCGGAAACATGTCTTCGTCCGCGTGATAAGCCCACCCCACCAGCGATTCGATCCATGAGCCCGCGCAGCTTCCAGAGCCAGTCTCCGTAGTACCAGCCAGTCGTTCCGCCTAACCGGCACAAAGGTTGCCATACATCTTCGGGCGTCCCATCAACAGTGACTGATCGGCAGTCTACATAGACCGTCCCGCCAGCCCAATTCGGATCATGCGAAAAGCACCACTCAGCCGGTGGTATGGCGCCAGCGTCAGTCCAGTGGCTTTCAACTTGCTGATGCTGAATGCACGCCAGTGCTAACTTGATGGCTGTGCGGCAATCCAACAGGTCCTGATGGATGATCTCGCGTATGCGTGTGTCTTTACAAACTGCCGGATTTCGTAATCCTTCGGCGAGAGGTCTAGCAATGTACGAGGGCACAGGGGTGACCAGATGAATCCAATAAGAACTTAATCGCGGCGTGAAATAGGGTACAGGTACGACCAGCCGTTTGCGCAAGCCAGCTTCTTCTGCGTAAATATCCATGAGCCGCTGATACTGCAAAACTTCAGGACCACCAATATCGAAAATTTCTCCAATCGTCTCATCATGTTCCAGGCAGCCAATTAAGTATTCAAGCACGTTGCGTACGGCGATTGGTTGAGAGGGAGTGCGCACCCATCTGGGCGTGATCATGAACGGCAAGCGATCTGTCAAATAGCGCAAAATTTCAAAGGAGGTGCTGCCAGAGCCGATGATCATCGCCGCCCTCAATACAGTAACCGGCACCTGACCGCTTCTCAATATGTCAGAGACCTCGGCGCGCGACCGTAAGTGCTTACTTAGCCCTTCATCATTTTCACCCAAGCCACCTAAATAAATTATGCGCTCAAGCTCAGCGGTCTCAGCCGCCAAAACCATGTTGCCCGCCCCCGAGCGATCAGCCTCCGCAAAATCGGAATGTTGAGAATTCATCGAGTGAACGAGATAATAGGCCACCCCGCACCCGCGACAGGCTTCAGTCAGAGATTTCTCGTCCAGAACGTCAGCAGCCACAAGCTCTACATTCTCGTGAGCGGCCCAGTGGCAGCCTTGCAGTTTTTTCAACGACCGAGACACCGCTCGCACACTATATCCACCTTTGAGCAGGCGCGGGACCAATCGGGCACCAATGTAGCCGGTCGCACCAGTGACGAGAATTTTCTTAGCAGTAGTCATAGCATCCTTTGTTTAATACTCTCGAACAGTTCGTCGAGAGCATCGATCCGCATTCTACTCCTTTTGCTGGAATGTTCGAGGGCTCCACTCTGATCTAATTTTTCTAGATGCTAAGACTTTTCGGACAAAGCGCAAGCTGCAGAACTATCACTACTTCACACGCGTTCCATCGTGAATGAGCCCATACAACTCGATCTGTTCAAGGGTCGGAGCTTCATTGGATTGAATTCCAAAAGATTGTCTTAACAGCGCAATATCCGGAGACCAGTCCCCGTGAAACGAGTTGAAGTCCGGGCTGAAGGTAATTATCAACCAACCGTTTCCATGCTTGTCATGCCACTGAAACGAGAATTGTCGGTCAGCAAGCGGTCTGGCATCGTCAAGAATGCCAGACTCAAAACCCCATGGCGGAGCCAAGTTCTGGGAGTAACTTCCTGTCAACAATCCATCAGCCGTGACCTGGAACTCGGTTGTAATTTCAGAATTGTCATTAGTTATTTTGCACATGTTATAGGGAAATTCGCGAATCTGATCCTTCCTTTGCCTGAGGATGCCTACAAAACGTCCGACCGGTGACAATTGCGGACGTGCCTTCGCACTCTGTGCACCGCTTTGCGATGCTGCAGTCTGCGGAATTTTAGCCGGAGCCTGTGCATCCAATTCGCGCTCGCGAGATAGATCGGCAGAGTAGATTTTGCTGCCTCGCTCAATCGTGATATTCGTTGACGACTGACTTGTTTGCACAGACAGGACAATATCACCAGGAATAATTCCCCACCTTTCTGCTCTGCTCCCTCGCCGCACATTTTTTACGACATGGTGTGTATGGCTGGCATCGATTTGCTCTTCTCGCGCCTCAATGCCACAGTCCAATAGTTCGGCTTGATATACCGTTCCTTTAAGGGTATGTTTAGATCCAGAGGTTGTTGCTTTGGCATCAGCCGATCTGTTGTCGTCTGCTCCAGGCATTTCTGTTTTAAACTCTGAGGATGTCTTCTCATCTTTGCCGAGTTTCTCAATCTTCTCTTGAAGATTTGAGAGCCGGTCCACGAGTGAGCCTGACTGAATGACGCCAAAAACTTTTTTCTCGAGTGCTTCCATTCGCACCGCCGATGGTTGATCGTTATTGGTGGTACCACATACTTTCCGTTCTAGTTTTCCGATGGTAACGTCGAGGGTTTGAAGACTCCCAAGAATAGGTGCTTCACTGACAGGCAAGTCGCTTGCAACAGCATTCGCTCCGGCTACTGAAGCCAATGCCAGTGTCAAAGATAGTAAGTGACGGTAATTAAGCATGAATCAGAGGACAGCGTGAGGTATCTAGTGCCATTGTTCCAGAATATTGGCTCGCCCGGCACATTCTGCTATATTCTGGCGTGGTCCGAACCATCTAACAAGCGACGTCATGGAAAAAAGAAGCTTTAAGCACAGGGCTGAAGTGGTTTTCTGTCAACCACACGGCGACACGTTGGTGAGAATCGAGGCTGCAAAAGTGGCGATTTTGCCAAAGTGATGGGACTTTTTTGCTTACGTAGATGCCTGCTGATTATCGGGATGTTGATAATGGCTGGCCGAAGCTATGCGTTGCCGGTCGCTCTGGAGTCATCGCAATCTTCTTCCTCAATTACGTCGGTACGGCTGCTCGGTGCGCGGTCAAATACACTGATGAACGCTGGCGCCAAAGCACTCATCGCCTCCAGGCAGTCCGTAAGTAAGTTTCAAAAGTCGGAAGAGGGCGTGCGGCTGCTCGCCACCATTCACAGTGTTGTCCACCGTCTCCCGGCAGAATTGGTCAGTGCACTTGTGAAAGCAGGCATTAGAATCGTCGTCATTCCTGATATGGACAGCGTCCCACGTAGCTATTTCAATGAAAATTATGTCGATACCCTAGGATTGTTTTGGCACGAGCGTTTAATTTTTATTCCACAGAAATTCTTTTCCGATGGAGAATTTTTGAACAACGATCAAGTAGAGTTCGTCGCGCTGCACGAAATTGGCCATGCCTTTGACTATTTGATGGGCTATCTTTCAGAAACTCAAACATTCAAAACCGCATATTCTGCTGATTACAGCCGCTTGAATGAAACGGAAAAAGCCAAGATCAGTTATCTGGTCGAAGGTGTTAACAGAATGGCACGGGGTCAGCTTTTCGCCGAAACTTTTGCGCTCGTTTACGCTACCCAAATCAATGTGGAGCCGGAAAACCGTCAACTCGAATGGGATTTTCCGACGTGCTATCAATTCATTCGCGATCGAGTTCCCAAATTTCAGGCGTCCACGTCTGCGACGAGCAAGTGAGGACGGACTAAGCGCAACCGCAAAGCTACTGACTTTGTTGCGCACTCAAGCAAAGTGAAGGATAATCGATAGCGAAACGCCGGATGACAGTAATTATGGATCTTCGCCAATTCGTTTACGCACAATAAAACACAATCCATTGGAATACAGGCGTACATGAGAGCGCTTCTAGATATTGAAAGTATGGTCGAGAAAGATGCGCCAATTGAGAGCATTAGTACAAGACTTGAATCTTTGAATTCCTCTTTAAATGAGCAGCTGCTGGCAGTAGATCTTAAAATCAAGAATTCGGCAGAAGCGTTCACTGACCTTGGAATCGTTGGATTAAAGTTCAAGATCGAATCTCAAAGGTCCCCCCAAGTGGAGACCATCTTCCCAGACACACCAGCGATGATGGCCCACATTCTGGGCAATGTACTTGTCTAAGTGATCGCGTCATGGCGCCCTTAGCGAATGAGTCAAATTAACAAAACGATTCGTATAGTTTTCTTTGCGACCTTAATCGGTGCGTTTTTAACGTCCGCGTACCTGTAACCATTGCTCAAATAATCGAGCCTAAAAAGGAGCGCGCCTTCTACTGGGGCAGATGCTATGTAGGTTTGACACGGACAGGTTTCATCTGAGCTAATATTGTGCTTGACTGAAGCGCCAAACTTTATGTGATAGCGGGTCAAACGAGATGGATACTTCCGGACACCGTGCCAGCTTCTGCAAAGAAGGTCGGCAGAGGAATTTGCGACCGTGTAGCGTGACTCTCGTCTTGTTAATGGCGATAAATGCTGCCATTCCCGTATTCGCAGAACCCTTGCAAGCCGAAGGCAGAATCAAGTCTCAGACTTCGAAAAGCGGCTTAGACGAAGAAGCTCAGTTGAAGGCTAGTGTCGATGGCGCAGTAAAATCGGATGCCGGTCCTATCGAAGTCGCGGCGGGAATGGAAAATCTAGCACGTTGGTATGCGGCACACCTGAAGATCGATCGCGCTGTTGAGACCCTAAAGGCTACAGCGAGTGCTCTTGAGCCTTTCCCAAATGACCGTGAAAAATTCATTGACATCTTAATGGAACTTGGAACGCTCTACGCAGGTAATGGTGAAAAAGAACTTGGCACTCAAGCATTTGAGCGTGCATCCTCTTTATGCGGCCCGCAAAGTCTAGCCCATCAGAATCTCAGATTGCGCGTGCTAACCGATTGGCTGATGGCTTTTCCTCGTGATCTCACTGCACACAAGGCGTTAATCGACGAACTACGCGCGGCGGAAGGTGACGGCAAGAATGAAAATGATGTCGATTCGCTCATGGCAAAGGCTAATGCCTATTACCAACTCGCTCCTTCGCCAGATTCTTCGATGTCAGACAGCATACTAAATTATACGAGTGCCTGTAACTTTTACAAGCAAGCGAAGAAGCCACTTCATGTGGTGCTTGCATTGTCTGGTGAAGTGGCGTTTCGAAAAGGCGCTTCCGAGGACGGTTGGTGCATGAATAATGGCGAGAGGCTCAGGCGTGGACTAGTTTTTGCGGCAAGTAACCCCTCACCCGACACAGAGAAAGCCTTTGGCTCTCTCCACTTCTACTATATTGTTAGCAACTACTTGGAGGATGCTGGCGTTGGGCAATCTAAGCAAGTAGTTGCGCAGTATCTGTCATTTGCGAGACGGTGTCCCCAACTGCTAATTTTGCAGGCTCGTTGCCACCAACTGCTTGGCCTACTTCTGTTTAAAGAAAAGAAAATTGTTCCTGCCGACTCGGAATACCAAAAGTCCATCTCACTGCTTGAGAAAGCTGAAGCAGAAAATCATTATTTATCAGTGCCGCTCAAGAGCCCTGCAGCACCACCGATGATACTTCAAGAGGATATCACGCAAGGCGCCGCTGGAGGATTTGAACCCGTTGATTATGCCGGTTACGATCCCTGTTCGGACGAGGTGCAGGCGTTACTTGCTTTAACGATTCTTGAATGCAAGCAGAATCATTTTGACGTATGCGAGCGGTTATTGACGTTGATTCAGCAGAAGAGCAAGTTTGGATGTCGGGTCAGCGATGATATCTTCGCCAGGGTGACGACATTACTGGCTGAAGGCTATGTAGCTGACGGTAACTTACCGAAAGCAACGGAGAAGTTCCTTCAGTCCATGCGCTTGTTCAAAATACCGATGCCACAATCTAATGGACACAGCAAAAGTGTTGTCGGTCTCAAATCAGTAGGTCAAGCGAAGCACGATGCGTCGGAGAAAAGCAACGAGCTATTGACAGTGCTGCTTCCGAGCGAGTTGGTTGACTGTCTTCCGACCGAGAAAGACTTAATTCATGCATACATCTTGTTTCTCACCCAACATCCACGATTGGACGAGCGGCACGTTTTGCCGATTCTTCGCGCCCGGGACACGCATTCTACTTGAATCTAGGCCTTTTCTCGAGCCACCGCGTGCGCTCATCGCGCCGACTTATTGCTGTTGCTTCTTCGACTTAAAAGATATTCCACGCCACGATTCATCGACACCTGCATTAGCTTCAAGGCGCCGAACGTCATAGTCATGTATATCAAGCAGGAAAAGTATGCAGGATCTTGGCTCATAATCGTCTCGGAAACATGCTTGCCTAGTATGCGCCACCACATGGCAAAAATGCGTCAAGGCTAGATGGCGCGATGTCATGAAACTGTCAAGTTTTCACGTTTGTTTCAAGAACGTGTTCTGGATTCGATTACAACTAGCCTACTGCTCAGCTCGCTGCAGTCTTCTTCACTAAATTGCTCGCTGCATGCTGCTGTGATCTTCTTTGCCATTTGTCGAATGGCGTTCAAATACGGGGGATAATTGGTAAGACCTGAGATATCGTATAGGACCCGCATGATGCGCAGACTAACGGCCATATCTCCCCTGCCGTAGGGAGCTATTTGATCGAACGCGATCGCAAGCAATCGTGGGAAAGTCGTTTGCCGCCTGGTTACCCTGACGACGCCTTTCTCATCCAAAATGCTATTAACTGGCGGCTCTAGCGTCGCGGCTCTGACCAAAAGTCTGCTCAAATTGTCGACACAGTTGATGGCGGTGCTCGGGTCGTTTACAGCTGGAGAGATTGCTTTAAGCGCGATGTCCACCAACTGTAGAACGCCGAACTCAACATCGTCTTCCATCGAGCGCAGCGGACCGATGTGAAAACACGACAGGGCACGACGTTTCAGTTCTTCACTTACAGGAAAAGGGGACTGAATAGTGAGGAGTGGAATTCCACCTGGCACATATTGCCCTACACCTCGGTGCACAAAGACCTCGCAGTTTTCAGATTCGGCGACACTAACCAATTTCTTCTCGTCTAAAAACTGTATGTATCCTGCTCGCCGCGAGGCAACGTGGGTGCCGGTGGTCGGCTCGGCAATCGGCTGAGCCTCGATTGGAAAACCTTTCAGAGGTGGTCCGAAGACTTTATCGATAGTTTTCTCTCCCTCGGTGGCAATGCGATCGACTATGTAGTTCAACTGAATAGCGATCGCTATATGGTGAATGAAAAAAATCAAGTAGAAAAGGCAGATTGTTGCCAGGACAAGGGAAACGCTCAGCGAGAGCGTCGGAACCAAAGCTTTTGCACCAGAATGAACCGACGGCAGCAAAATCAGAGAGTAAGCAAAAGTGCCGGTGAATAGTCCAAGAGTAGTTTGACTGACGCGATCCTTAATGAAGGTTGAAAGTATGCGCGGCGAAAACTGCATCGATGCGAACGTGAGCGCAATCAACAACACTGAGTAAACAACAGAAACGATCGTGATACAGGATCCAGCAGTCGCTCCGAGCATAAGCTGTGCCATGCCCGGATCACTCGGTACAAGCCAGCTGATATGACGCGCCCAGCGGCCAAAGGCTTCATGGCTCAATTCTAATTTTGGCAACACCACAGCAACGATGCTAAGAAAGACCATGATCGCGATTGGTAAAACGATGTAGCCACCATTCAATTCGTACATAACGTGACGTAACACGTTAGTCTTCAGAATCTTCAACCGCTCACCTCTTCACTCAAATCATTACCAACCTTCGTTACTTCGGTAATGAGAAACTGAAAGTCGAGCCACTGTCAACAGCAGAATGGACCCAGATTCTTCCATGATGACGCTCGATTATCCGTTGGCACAAGGCCAGGCCAAGCCCGGTCCCCGGGTAATCGGCTTTAGAATGTAAGCGTTCAAAAGGGCGAAATATTTTGTCCGCATATTGCATATCAAAGCCGATACCGTTGTCGGCAATTTCGAAAATGTATTCATCTTTTTCGGCGGTAGCACGAATGTTTATGGTCGGCCTCTCGGAGCAGTACTTGACAGAATTGCCGATAAGATTACGAAATAGAAGTATCAATAAAACAGCATTGGCCTGCACGGTGGGCAGTTCTGATTCTACCACCACTTGCACATGCCGCCCTTCCAGAATGGGTTTGAGATCGACCAGAGCGGCTTTCAATAGATCAGCCGAGCTTACCAGCGCGGTTACCGCTTCCTGCGAGTCAGCCGAGGAAAAAGTCAATAGCGATTGAATCAGTTCACGCATTCTCGCCGTGCCGGCGACGGTTTCATTGAGCCATTCTCTCGCTTCTTCGCTCAGTTCTGATCCATACTTTTGACCGAGCAAAGTGACGAAACTTTCCATTGCGCGAAGTGGTTCTTGCAGCTCATGAGCGGCCATGTAGGCAAAATTGCGCAAGTCGTCATTTGAGCGAGTGAGAAGGGCAATTTTTTCCTGCAGTAACTCTTCCTCAGTCATTGGTGCGGTTTCCTTTGTTCAGCTAGGATGGACAGCGATGATTCCTAAGCAACAGCATGACAGATCAAGATTTTGAAATCCTTTTTCGCCAGTGCCCTTATCAAGGTATCTTGATATCGTGAACTCGAGAAGCACTGTAGTGGAACTTTTTGGGCCCCAAAATTCGAGAAGTGGATATGTATCTTCATTGGGAAAGCAGTATTCTTGATCGACGCGAAGTTATTACACCTTAGTCAGTCGGAAAAATAATGCCAATAACACTTCACGATACTATCAACAACTGCCTGGTGACAAGAAAGTGGTTAGCCGATTCTGTTAGCGCGCTATTAAAGTCTGAACCTCATATGTCGGAAGAGCGTTTTGCCTCTGGCGTTATCGCCCAGATGCAAAATCACAGCGAGATTCATCCGGAGGGTTGGTATTCTCCTCCCCCGGCAGGTGTGGCGGCCCTTTTTACCCAGTCGCATAATTTTGATCGATTGAAATTTGATACGTTGAGGAAAGAGGAGTATTGGCCCCGTGCAGATCGGAGGCTGGAGTCGGAAAGCGCAGGGCTCATTTACGCTTCTCCGATTCATAGATCTTCCGGTGCCATCGGTGATTTTGGAATGACCATATATAAAGGTCACGATCTGCGCGTCCAGTCACATTTGACTAAGTGCCTGAGTGTTCTGGAACAAGCCGCTGACTCGGCCGAACTCGGAATGGAGTTTAAGGAGTTGCATGAATCAGCTCAACGTCTATTTGAGCAATCACAACTCCACAATGCCAGAACCATTAGTTGGACCGATAAGTTAGGCACCAATCTCGGACACACCATTCCCTGGTCCTATGAGACAGCAAGCGCGCAGGAGTGGAAAGCAATCTCATCCGGAACCTTGAGCGCATTGCGCGACATTATCAGCAGGAAGCGCATTTTCGTAAATCGCAGTGAAAGATTCAAAATTCCCGAAACCATTGCATTCACGCTGGAGGCCCGTCTGGAGAGTTCAGCTGATCCGACAATGCCAAATATTTTCTTTCACTTGCTCATTACATTTCAGTCTGGCATCAGAAAGATTTATTCAGACTTCAATGAAGTCTTTGCGGCACTAGGCATGGATCGCTACATTCAAAGCAAGTTTTGAATTGGGAACAGCATCACTGGACAATTGTTCATGCATTCGTCGGCGATACATCGTAAATTAGTGCTGCATAGCAGTCGTGGCTTGTTAAATAAGTCACTGCATCTGCACGACGGGCGGTGCCGAGCAACTCCTTTATAATAGTGAAATTAAAGGAAATCAAGCCATTGAGCCTCCAACTCCGCCTTTGGAGCAGCGCAAATGTATCTCCGGCAGCTGTCTTACATGCCTGTCTGCGGTAGCCAACGATTTGGAGAAGCAAGGGCATAGTTCAACAGACCAGATTGCGCTAGATAGGTTGAAATTTCCTGTGGTGCGTGGATGCATTTATGAGATGTGCATTTCGTTCGTAATTACCGCACGAACATGGCATCCCGAGTAACGCCGGCGTAACCGCTGTCACCGACACTTTCTTTAAGGACCCAGCAGTAAATGTTCAGGAGTCTGACAGTCCCGCCGGAGAAGTTACATGTCTTTTGAATCATTTTGCAATACGGTGAAATCTGATGCTAAGTCGGTCGAAAATAGTGGTTAAGATCGGAAGAGCACACGTCTGAAC
>CAJCHQ010000892.1 GCA_903970295.1 Bryobacterales bacterium | reverse complement strand
CTGAAAGCCCCCTTTTGCTGTACTTCTTGCCGAAGTGTGCAGCCGTTTACGTGCTTCAGCACGAGTTAAGCAATTTCTTGTTGCGGAGACAGTTCTCTCAGACCTATGCGCTTTCGCTGGTCAATGAAACTGAGCGTCATTTTGAGCCGTTTTGTTGTCCAGATGACCTAATCGCCTCGAATCTGTCTTGATCTGCCATTTAGCGGGTATTAAGACAGCACAGTGTTCGGTGGGAGGTTCTTCTGATGAAGCCTTTGGCGTTGCCCAAGAAAGCCATGATTCTGGGGCTTGCGGTGTCTTTCACGAGCGGCGGCTCAGCAGCTAACGCTCAATACAGTAGCCTAATAGGCATTGGTACAAGTGTTCTGCGGCACGCAGCCCGCCACGCCGCACGCACTTCTGGCGATTCGTCTTCGAACTCTAACAGCGGCGCTTACTCAGGTAATTCGAGTTTCGATGCCAGTGCGGCTGGCAGTGCCCCGAGCTACAGCAGCGGTAATCCTGGAGACATAACAGGGACCGGCTATTACAAGGGGCAGACTTACTCGGGTACGAGTTATCCGGCCAACAATCGCCACAGCGGTAGTTATTTGAACGGGCCGTCGGCATTCAGCGGCTCCTACAGCGGTGGCTCCGCCCCTCCTCCGAGCGATTCCTCGATTGATGCGAACTATGCTCCGGGTGCAGCCAGCGCGTCGCCAGATTCTAATAACGCTTCGTCTGCTGTGGCAAACAGTGCGGCTGCCCATGCTTCGTCGACCGCTGTCAATGCCTCCGCTACCATTCCGCCCTTCAGTGGCGCTGCCGGTCGAGGCCCGGGCGGTGCTTACAATGCTTCCGACAGTGCTTACGCTTTTCCGCCGTCGAATGCCGCCAATGGCGGAGGGTCGAGCGATCGATTCGCTGGTGGTAATCCTGGCGTCGGTTATTCGCACAGCTATCCATCGAGTTATCCGACAGCCTACCCGGGAACTGCCCTTAACTTGCAGACTGGAGTCTATCAGCCTGGTGCTTATCAAAGCGGCGCTTACCAGCCACAGCCCGGTCCGCAGAGTGGTGTGCCGCCCGTGTCTTATGCGCCTAGTGCATATATGCCTTCGGCGCCACCTCCCAGTTACACAAATTCGACGAGCCCACCTCCGACTATCTATCGCGGACGTCACGCCGATCGGCATAGCGTTCGACGAATCAATCAGGAAGTCAAAACCCACAACGAAGCAATCGATCTCTATAACAAAGGAGTCGAACATCTCAATGCCGATCGTTACCAGCAGTCAATCGAATGTTTCAACGGGGCACTGAAAATTGATCCTTCTTTGGATGACGCCAGGCACGCTTTAGGCATTGCATATAACGAGACGCAAGATTACGAACAGGCCTTGTCGGAGTGCCGCATGGCCATCCAGCAAAACAGCGGCAACGCTGATTTTTATTACACGGCCGGGGATGCTGCTCGTCATCTGCGAGATTTCAAATCGGCTCATAAGTACTACACGAAATTCTTAGCAATGGGCGGTAGTGGCGACAGGGCTGACGAGGCACGAAAAACAATCGATATCCTCGATCATAATTTTTTCCATCAGGCTGATGGTGATTACCTAACCGATGCTACGAAAGAAGGGGTGCAACGCTGGTTGCCCAGCTCGATGCCTCTGAAAGTCTACATTGATCAAAATGCCAGCGTCAACGGATATCGTCCAGCCTTCGCTACAACTTTAAAAGAGTCCTTCAAAGAATGGGAAGATTCTTGCCAGGGCAAAATCAGCTTCGTCTTTGTCGACAGACCGGAGCTGGCGAATATAAAATGCGCCTGGACATCCGAGAAGACAAAAATGGGTAGCCTGGAAGAACTCGGTTTGACCCACAGAATGGCAATTCCGGAGAACGGTCAGATTATCTCGGCGACGATAGATCTATATTCCTTATTCGATAAGAAATGTGCTGACGATCAGATGATCCGCACGGCCAAAGCTGTCGACTTGCACGAAATCGGGCATGCTCTGGGACTCGATCACAGTCAACAAACATACGACATCATGTATTACTGCTCGATGCCAGATGGACTGGAGTTCCCGCTTTCCGATCGGGACAAGCGGACGATGGTCGCTCTATATAACGAAGCGCCTAAGAATAATGTCGCTACGACCGATGATGGTGCGAAAGAGCTCACCGCTAGCGCGCTCAAGGTTCGACACAACAAGTAGAATTAGCTTCTGTAATCTCAGCGCATTTGGTCGTCATGATGGCCCGCCCTGGCACGGGTTGCCGGTTAGCCCAGCGGAAGTCGCCCCGGCACCTTGTTCAAAGCTCAGTAGGAGCAAAGCCAAAAACCGGGTGCCATGTTAGCCTAGGCGACTTCCAGGGTTGAGAACATGTCTTGCTCTCTTTTTTTATTCTAGTGGAATTTACAGCCAAATTTCTTATTATCTCCAATTCTTCGATAATTATGACCAGAGATAACGCTCAGCTTTCAAACCGCGGTTCAATTCTTCTTCTGAATCGGCTCACATGTCGATATTTCGTGCTGTATGTCGCTCGTCCAAGAGGTGGGCTTGTAACCAAGCTTTTTGGCTGTCTGATAGCTTTTTTGAGAAAGTGCCTTCTCCTCGTTCCTTTCGTACGCTTTCGCCAGCCGATAATAGGTCGCTGCCAGAGAGTCCGATGCTTGTTTGTAGTCTGATGGATTGTTAGCTTTATCTGCGAGCGTTATTTTCACCTGTTCCGCTTGCAGCTCAGCTGCTCTAGCGTAGTTTTCAATCGCTTTCTGGTCTTGACCAAGCTGGAGATAGCAATCTCCGCAGTCCAACCACGAGTGTGCATCGGACTTGATGGCGCTGTATTTATCAAGAGCTTGCTGGTATTGCCGGTGGTGATAATAACTTTTCGCCTCGTTAGACGTCTGGGTAAGAAAATTACCAAGTGCCAAGATGGCGATGGGCGAGCATAACGCCAGAGAGACAAATATCCAATACATCACTCGTTGTCCAGTCGAGGGCAATCGACTAAAAATTATGCACAGGGAAAACGTTGTGGCGTAAGTTATGGCGACGCTTTTTATATCGATTGGAAAATGGAATAGCACGCTTCCGAAAATGAGGAAGAATAGTCCACCGATGAAACTATCAGGTGCTGCAGAACGGCTGAAGGAATGCATTTGCATCATTTATCGGAGGAAAGAAACTCTTTCCATAGGTACTTGTCCAGGTCTAATTTTTCTTCCCGACTGAACTTGATTCCTTCGCGGGACAGGAGCGTTCGCTGCATATCTGGTGGGATTTCGGGAATGCGATGAGTGCTGATTCCGCCCTCCGAGTTAACTACTCGATGCCAGGGGACGGTGTTCGAATCATAGCCTGCAAGTTCTGCTTTTTTGCTGCGACCGAGAGCCTTCAGAGCCCAACCAACGCCCTGCGGGCTGAGCCTTCCACCGAGCTTGAGGGAGATCAAACCGTAGGTCAAGACCCGACCTTTGGGAATCAGACGCACTAACTCGTAGACTTTTTTGTAAATCACTTTTGATTAGAGTCCGAAGATTGCAATATTAAGCGGGTTTTGAATGCACTAATTTTAGCGACGGTCTGCGAGTTTTTCTTCGAGCAATTAGTGCTCCGATCAATGAAAAGAGCAGCCCAGTCACATAGGGCATGACTGGAATAAATACTAATTTATTGTCTTCGGCTTGATCGGGTGTGATGTTTTTATCGGGTAGATGTTTCAAAATGCCACCAACTACCGAGTCGAGTTGCGCACCACTGGTGGAGGCAATCACATGCATACTTTGGGGATCAAGCAGTAAGACGCTGGGTATTGCGTGGATATCGCATTTTGTCGCAAGCGGGCTCCAGGCTTGTCCTGCGAGCTGCTCATCGAATATGATTTGCGGCCACGGCATGTCGTTGTCCTGCACGAATTGGCTGAGTGCATCTTTATCGATGTCGCAACTGACTCCGACAATGTCCAATCCTTGATCGTGGTAGAGCGAATATGCATGCTTGATGTGTTTGAGTTGGGCTCTGCATGGTGCGCACCAGGTGGCCCAGAAATCGACCAGAAGCAGTCTTGCCGGACTGGCTTTAATGTCGAACATTTTTTCATCAAGAGTCGGTCCGGCGATTTCGTAGCGAACTCTCTCTTCTGTGGTGCGAGGCGTCCACATTGCCCAATCGAATGCCGCACTCTTGAAACATAGTAGATATATGAACAAGCCAAGGACGGTCCATTGGAATGGTACCAAGACTCGTTTCGAAATTAGCCAACCCAAGCCAATTCCCAGGAAAAGAGCGAGGCTCAAGAAAAAACAGGGTTGTTGCCAGATGGTGACATGCGGATTGAACCCGTTGAGGCAGGAATAGAAACAGAGCACTGCCACCATCGCGATCGTCAGTGCGATCTGACCAGTGATTGAAGCGATTCTCAAAATTCGGTGTCGGTCCATCTGGTCAGATTACTCCGTTTTGTTCAAAGAGACCTGACCAGCAGATTGACATGGCCTCGGCTATTTGCCACCACAACAACTGGGCTGCTTCGGCTTGGCGGAGGTGGTGGAAACCGGTTTAACCGCACTGCCTGCTTCCGGCGAGCTGCTATCGCCGGTTCTCTTTGCAGAACCGTCATCAGGTTTCCCTGCAGCCCCAGCCTCAGAGCCCTGGGGCAGATCTTCATCAACAGTCGGGTGCCACGCCCGCTCCGATCGGTACTTTTTCAAGGCGTCGCTCGGCTTTGAAAAGATCTCCTGGTAGTCTTTCAAAAAAGTGGTGTCAACTGCCTTTTGAATTTCGCCCAACGACTTGCCTTCGTTTTTCATTTTCAAGGCAAGCAATGCTTCATCCTGGCAGACGGAGCAATCCATGCCATGATCGGAAGTGAAGCAGTCGAGGAGACTGGAGTGATTGTCGCTCAAGTCACAGCCGCAGTAGCAGAACAATTTAGCGCAAATTTCGGGTACTTTCTGAGCTGCAAGGTATCCAGCTTGTGCTTTGCCGAAGAACTTATCTGGCGAAAGGACTTTCGGACCCGAGCTTGGTTCGCTTGCTAATTCGACCGCCGAACAGGGGAGCGTTGTTGTCAGCCCTGATGCAATGACGAGAGTAGCGATCAAGAAGGGTTTGAGTGGCACTCGAAACATCTGCGGATACCGGTCGACCTCAGGATCAGTCAGTCACTAACTATATTAACCAAAACCTCACGGAAAAACCGAACTCATCCGAGATGGCTTAGTGCATGGGAGTTATACGCAGTGGAGGCGTAATAAATGCTTTACTACCGTTACTGCGGAGGCTACAATGGCTGTAATGAAGTGTGAGCGTCAGGGCTAGGTCAGAACCCAGGAGGTTCGTATGTTCCATAGATTTTCCAGATCCGGCGTGGCAATGGCCGCGGTATGCTTCGCGTCCCTTTTGCAACTGCCGTGTCTGGCAGACAGTGAGGCTGCTTCTGAAGGATGGACCTCCGCCGGTTTGAGCGCTACCAATCAATCAGGTGGATTCACTCCCCTATACAACGGACCACCGCAAGGCTACATTGACCTCACTCCTAATGCTCAAGCTGGTCATCTTTGGAATGGCGACAATCAGTATTCGGCCGATGCTCAACACGGCAATGCATACGGAGATAACGGCAACCGTACCCGAGGAAATACTCAATTGTGGCGCGGTCATCCCATGAATTTGGATCCGCGGCAGGGCTTCCGTAGAAACGCCGCCGCCGCTGCCCAAGCCAACGCCACTAGACCGGCAGTCAGCGGCTCGGCCAAACCGTTCACAGTGGATGCAAACGGTATCGTGCACACCGCGGACGAGCGAGGGGCCAAGGCAGGGCCTGCAACTGCGCCGAAAGGCAACTAGTCGAAGCGATTGCCAATCTTAGCGATAAGTCATCGATCAATCTGTTGGTTCGGTTGGACTCCGGCTTGCTAATATAGTCTGCTGCGAAGCTGTGAATTGGCTCAAGTCGGGCGGATTGGCATTAATGCTTTTTTGGACGAGGAATTCTCTTTTAAGGCTGGTAGTCCTACTGCTGCTGACTCAAAGCCTTACCGGGGCATCTTGTTTGGCGGATACAGAACCGGATAGTCTAGTTTCTGTGGCTGGAATTAGCGATGCCTCGCAAGACAACCTTGCGAGGTCGACCAATGCTGCGATGTCGAACAATGCTGCGACGTCGAACAGCCCTGCCACGTCGAACAATGCTGCGTCTTCGAAGAGTGATGCGACGAAAAGCGCTGATGCATCTCCTCTTATAAGATTGGTGGCGACTGATGATGCGACAACTAAGTTGCAAATCGATAATTTGACGAAGAAGATTCTGCGCGAAGAAATTCACCTTGAGCGCTTCAACATCCACTACCGGATCGAAGTGGCAAAGCAAGGGCGGCTGAAGTCTTTGCGCTATTTCTTATCGCAGCAGACTAACGCCACATCCACGTTCGCCGGCTTGGTCGGCACTGTTCAAATCAGAACATCGCATTTTCATCACAGCGACAAGCTAATGTCTGCCCCGTTGGAACGTGCTACCGTCCCGGCAATTCCTGGGCAAATCATCGGTGCCAGCGGTTCTGCTCTTGAATTTTTGATTAATGAATATCACCGATGGCAATCTAATCGGCTTGGATTTTCTCCTAAAGCAGCGAAAGCATCCGTGCTCCAATCGCGGAATAAGATTGACAGTTTGATGGCTGAGCGCGATGCCCTGGTCAGTTTGGAAAGGTCTTCACCGACTCTCTCGCCGCATTATTCGATTGACTCTCAGGAAGGCGTCGTTCTCAAAGATATTCGAGATATGACCCTGCACGAGTTTGTGGCGTACCATGTCGGACAGCGACGCTATCTAGCTTTTCAGCAATGTCTCTATATTTTCGATATTATGAAAAACAGTACCGGTGCCGTCGGATCTTTCCTTGCTTATGAAGCGAATCACGAGCATCGGCGCCGATTCAATCTGGCGTCCGGCGTCTTCAGCCTCATATCCGGCGGACTCGTCATGGGTACTCCGGTGATCAGCCGAATCTACGGAAAGGTTATCGCAGAACGCGAACACAGATTCGTCAAGGCGGTTGAAGACGAGTCAACTCCCGATCAAGCTAAGCTCGGAGCTGACGTCGAGGTGCTTCATAAGCTCTGTGCTACTTATGGGCAGACGACTGCGAAGCGAACCGCTGGACGATTTGTTCTTTATCAAGACGACAAAAAAGATTTGGACGAAGAATTGCGGCAATCGGCTCGCGAGCTGCGCGCAGGAAGACTAGCTGCAACTGAAACTATCTCGACCGGCTTATTTGCTGGTGCAACTAAAGTGGCGTTGAATGTCGACTACATAATTGACGGCAATAGCTATTTCAAAAATGTGAGGGTGACGAATTATCTGCTGGGCTCGGCTTCGATTGGTTATCTTACAGGGGCATCCGTCGCCATGTTGGACAACTTGCGAATTCAGATTCAAAGCGAATTCGTCAACGCCAAGTTGAGGCGTCAACATTTGCTGCCCAGTCAGCTGCTTCAAGCGAGGCTGAAAGATTTAGATGAAATGGAAGCAGTTCTGGGGCCTCCGACCAATTAATAGCAGCAGCGAAAGATAGTCAATCCCACTTGGTTGAGAGACAATAGTCTCAGTTCTGCCCAGGGAATGAGGGTGAAGTTGAATTTATCGCATCTAGGCTTATTTCTTGTTTGCGCTGCATTGTGTATGTCTGCGCTTGTGCCCTTAGCCCTGCCCGCAGCTTTGGTGCCCGCAGCTCTGGCTGATGGTAAGCCGGGAGATGTGCCATCGATTGGAAAGGTAGATGAGAAGACCCCTTTTTGTAGAGGAATCATATGCCGGCGACAATTTCTGGTGCAAAACGCTTTCGTCGACTCACGTTCGGTCTTTCTGCGCAGTGAATTGTTTGCCACCGGCCACGAGATAGACGCCAAGCAAAAGGATTGTTTTACTGGAATAAGAATTGTATTTCCCACCAGTGAGCAATTTGAAGGTAAATCTTATGATATAGATGTTGCCCATGACAAAATGCAGGTTGGTACCGAACATCGCGCCAAACCGAGCGTCTTGCTTTATGCCAACATTGGCGGCGGTTGGGACACATATCAGGACGAAAGTAAGGTTGTGGTCCCATATTCTATGAGCTTGCGGTTTTTCCGGAAGACCAAAGGTTATCTACCTGGTTATCTAGAACTCGAAATAGCGGATCCCAGGGGCAATCCGTCGACCAAAATCAAAGGCTATTTCTGGGCGGCGGCAGTTAAAAGCTAAGATTGAATTGCATGCGAGCGCTTTTCGGCTCAGTGTTGAGCAGTCGAAGCCCGATCTGAAGCAGCGGACACCGGTGGAGCAAAGTCTTGTAGCGATCGAGCCTGAATCAGCTTGGAAATCGCTTTAGCTTCGTTCTGTCGTCCTAAGGCTTTGAGAGTTGCAGAGTAGTTGTTCAGCAGGTCGACGAGAGCTGGATCGGTGACTGCGAGTGATTTTCGCAAAATGCGCAACGCCACTTTGAAATGAGTTTCAGCAACTTCATGCGCGCCAAGGTGCAAATTGAGTTGCCCCAAACTTTTGGACATGATGCCTACGTTCAAGCAATCTTTACCTAAATCATTTTCGTAATGCTTGAGTAGTTCGCTGCCTACTGGTAAAGCCTTGGAGTGTTTTTGTAGATGCCAATAGAGTCCAAACAAGCCAAGCAATGATGTAATCACACGCGGCTTCTTGCCCTGGCTTTTGGCTTCTTCTATGGCCTTCAACCATGATTCTTCGGCCTGATCATATTTTTGTTTCGCCAAGGCCTGTTCCGCGGAATTCCTGTACTCAATCCATTTGTCATCTAAGGTTTGCATTTTTACACCTGAGGAATTGGAAAAGGTAGGCTTAGCTCGAGCCGAGTCGCGCCACCCAATGGCGTCCTGCCGCACGTGCGCGCTTTGTTATGGGCTATGGTTGTACGATACGGACTAAACTTGACACATTTGTGACATTGTCGAGCCTGTATTGAGATCATCATGGGATTATTCCCACGACACTGTGCGGTGCTTTCGTCAGTTCAAGTCATCGTATGCCTATTTGTAGTGGTACCAAATGTGGTGCAGAAGCGATTCAGAACATGTGGCTGAATCCGCGATAGTAGTTCAAGTGAGCTTTTGCGGCGAAATAAGAATTATAGCTAGATATCTTATTTGGGCAGAAACCCGCGTCTCAGCTAGCCCCGAATCAAGGCAAAGTGGAGTTATACATCTATATAGTAAGGCGCTCCTTCCTTTTTGCATAGTTTAGAAATCCGTCGGCTGGCGGGACGGGCTTACGAGCCAGGCAAACTGAACATCCACTGGAACTCAGCCTTATTTCAAGATGCGAGCAGCATTTGCCCTTGCTCAGAGCCGCCGATTGTCTAGATTGGCCTTGACCAGGCAGATACTGCCGAGCAATGTCAAGGACACATGCAGCCCTTATCCAGACCCTCGCCTAAAAAGTTGGCTAGGATGACGAATGCCAAACCGACGATAGCTCATTTGAAGATGCAGCGTTGCTGCAAACTGGGATTTTGCGACCTGTGGCTTCCGCGAATCGGGGAGACCTCGCCGGCGAAGAATTATAGCTATAAATCTTATCCGGCGAGAGCATGTCTTGGCTCGATACATCTCTCCCAACCGGACGCAAATTCGCAGAAGGCCGCTCGCGTGATTTCAGTTCGACCCTGTTTTGGCGGTATTGGTTGGGGCGTTAGGCACGTCGATAGGCTCAGCCTTCGACCAACTGTTTGAATAGAGTGGGCGCAAACTGTTCAAGCCAGCGGCGATTGCACATCCATTGTTAACAACGGTCGCACCAGCCGGACCTAATAGGCCCAGGGCAGCCAAGCCGAAACCGGCGCTGTTGGGTGCGATAGCCAGTGCCAGATTTTGCTTGACCAGGGCCATGGCACTTCGAGCAATGCTAATAGCTTCGGGTAGGCGGCTCAAATTGTCGTCGGTGAGGATGATATCGGCGCTGTGCTGAGCGGCATCAGTGGCACCGTGCAAAGAAATTGCTACGTCAGCATATGCCAGCGCGGGCGAGTCGTTGATGCCATCGCCGATGACTGCCACCGTATGTCCTTCCGATTTGAGACGTTGCACAAGAGCGGCTTTATCTTCAGGAAAGGCTCTGGCGATTACATCAGTGATTCCGCAAGTGGCCGCAATACGTTTGGCCGCCTCTTCCGTATCTCCGCTGGCCATCACCAGTTTTCTGATGCCGAGTTTTCTTAGCTCTTTCATTGCTTGCCGAACTTCGGGACGCAAGCGATCGCTGTAACGAATTAATCCGGCGACTTTGCCATCGATGGACACATAAGCGACTGATTCACCGAGTTTGGTGGCACGCGCTTCGCATTCTTTAGTCTCGTCGATGGCGATGCCCTCGCTCACCATCATGTTTTTACTGCCGACAATCACCTCGAGATTTTCGACCATGGCTTTGCAGCCCATGCTGCGTTTGAATTGCGATTCGGCTCGCTCTGGTATGGTCAGACCTTTCTGCTGTGCAGCTTTAACAATGGCTCGAGCAGCCGGGTGCTGCAGGCGCATCTCGACAGCCGCTGCCAGCGCTAGCACCTCGTCTTCGCTGCGGCCATTGAAGCGTGAAACATCTTCGACAATCGGTTCGCCGGAAGTCAATGTACCTGTTTTATCGAAAACGATAGCCGATACTTCGGATAAGCGTTCAAGAGCACCACCGCTTTTGATCAGGATGCCTCTGCGTCCGGCTCGGTGCATTGAAGATAGAACGGCTGTAGGAGCCGCAATCCGAATACCCGTGCAAAAGTCTAGAATGAGCATACTCATGAGACGAGTGACGTCACGGGTGAGGGCAAAACAAATTCCTGCGGCTAAGAAAATCGGTAAAATTGCCCGGTCGGCAACAGACGAAGCGTAATTCTGGATCTTGGTTTCATGCAAGGGGGCGCTGGAAACACATTGCAAGACTAAGCCCGCACGTGTTTGAGAGCCTACGGCCAGGCAGCGTACGTAGATTTTACCTTCGACGACAACCGTGGATGCAAAAACATTTTCACCAATTTTGACTTCGACTGGCATCGATTCTCCGGTTAACTTTGCCTGATCGATTGAGGCTTCGCCACTGAGGACGACTCCATCTATCGGTACCATGTCGCCCGGATACACGACGACGATTTCGTCTACCTTAACTTCGTCGGCGCTGACACAGATGCGTTTTTTCCCTCGAATCAACCAGGCGGAGCGCCCAGACAGTCCGAGCAAATCTGAAACCATTTTTTGGCAACGGCTGGAGGTCTTTTCCCGAATGAATTCACCGGTGGCTATCAAAGCGGTCATAAAGCCAGCCTCTAACAGTTTGCCGTTAGCGATCATCAAGCCCGCGGCGATTCCGTCAAGAGCGTCAATGCCCAGCTTCCGCTCTTCGATCAGGGATTTTGCAGCACGCAAAGCAATGGGCACTGTCGAGGCGATCAGGATAATTTGTGTCATTGGTAGCGGCATTCCCATAAGGGCTGAGGCGAATGCTGCAGCT
>CAJCHQ010000891.1 GCA_903970295.1 Bryobacterales bacterium | reverse complement strand
TAAATAATTGTCGATCGTCAATTCGATATGTCGTCCGAGTGGTGGCGTGATATCCCACATCGGCTGGGTTTTGGCCAACATAATCGGATGTCCATGACCATCGAGCTGCGGTTTGTCGACAGTGCCCGTATCCTTTAATGAATGTTCTTGAGCCTGTTCGATCCCACCCTGACCGTGGGTGTCCATGTTTACGTAGCCGAGCAAGTGAGCCGCCAGAGTGCCCTCCGGATACTGCCGAAATGGTCGCGAGACGATGTCTATCCCAGCCCAGTTCAGTCCTTGCAGTTCATCGGCTTGCTCTCTTTCAAGACCACGGGCAATTGTTACGACCGGCTGACCGCTTGTGAGCAAATGATGGATCTTGGCATATTCTTTGGCCGAATCTTGATGGGTGATGCGCGCGATTGTTTCGGCGGCCTCGGTGGAACCGGCTTTGATCAGCTCAGGATGTATATATACGTCGTATCGAGTCGTATCGATGGCCAGAGGCAAGCCATGCCTGTCTGTAATGGCACCACGATGGACGAGCAAATTGTGCTGCTGTCTCTGCACTTCCGCGTCATGCGCGATTTTCGGACCCTTCACGATCTGCAGATAATAAAGTCTGCCGGCAATCACTACGAAGCCGACAAGCAAGAGAATCTGCCACAGACGCAGCCGCCACAATGGTGAGCGTGGACGTCTTCTAACCGGGATCGAACCTCTGCGCTGCGATGCTTCTCTTATGGAGGTAGGCAAGGGTTCGTCAGTCTCCATCAAAACTTGGGCCTAAACGCATCAAAACTTGGGCCTAAACGGGCGCAACCGCCAGCCGGTTCGCCATTGGCGCATAAATCATGCGCCGGGGTTAAAAACCAGCCATCACCGGGAGACCATGTTTGTTGCCTTTGAAGACCGGCACTTTAGGTGGTGGCACTTCTCTGGCGATGATCACGTGCTGGGCTGTTTGCAGACCGAATTTGCCCAGTACGTTTTCCTGGATACCCTGGTAAGAAATTGCTTTAAGGAGTTGGGCTGATAATTCTGAATTCTGTTCGTTCAAGCGGCGTGCCTGGTCTTGCAGCTTACCTACATCATGAGATGAAGCAACATCCAGACCATATCCAAGAATGGCTACTCCGCATAAGGCGACAAGCACCGTGCGCAGTGCCCGATTGGCTCGCACTACTAGTGGTGTGCGACGACCCTGGGGAGTTGGAACTATCTGTGGTACCAACTGCGGGCGGGTCGGCGCCACATGAATGGTGCGTGCTGCTGCTGCGTTGAGATGGCGTCCCTGCCGGGATGTCTTATCTGCAGACGTTTGAGCGGTGCGGGGGAAAGTCGGAAGCGCGACGCCAGTATCAGCAACTGCAGAGGCACCACCATTGAGGTAGTCGGCGATGTCTTCTTGTCGGATGCTGCGTACTGATAGTGCGTTCGGCATGTATATACTCCTAACCTATCTTTTCTCCCGCTCGTAGTTTAGCACTACGACTCCGGATATTGGCAACAACTTCTTCGGAATCAGCAACAATCGGTTTTTTAGTGATTATCAGCAGCTCACTTTTTCCTCCGCAAGTGCACTGTGGTTGCTTTGGCGGGCAATGACAAGATGCTGCTTTTTGCCTGAGAAACTGTTTAACCATTCTATCTTCGAGACTGTGAAACGTTATCACCACTAGCCTTGCGCCTGGTGCCAAGAATGAAACAGATTGATCTAGAAATTTTCTCAAGCTAGATAATTCGTCATTAACAGCGATTCTGATTGCTTGAAATGTTCGCGTTGCCGGATGTATGTGATCGTGGCTGCGGCCCGCCGAATTGCGCTTTGCGTGACCTTTTCGGGCGGAGTTGCTATATCTGACTGAGCGAGAAATAATATCGGCGAGTTGCAATGTCGTATGCACCGGCCGTGATTTCACTATATTGCGGGCGATCGCTCGACTGTAACGTTCTTCACCATATTGATAGATGATGTCGGCTAAATCCTGCTCCCGCCAGTGGTTGGCAACATCCCACGCCGTCAGGCTTTGGGTATTGTCCATTCGCATATCGAGTGGGCCATCTTTGAGAAAGCTGAAGCCTCTCTCAGGATCATCGATTTGCATTGACGAAACACCGAGGTCGGCCAGTATGCCACCAGTCACGGTGCTAATGCCGGCTTGCTCCAGAACGCTGCCAATCTCTGTGAAATTGGCATGATACAGCCCCACCGGATGCTCCTTCAGTTCCTCACGCAAAGTATCGAGTGTCTTTTTATCACGATCGATACCGATGACACCAGGCGTGGTGACAGAGGAAGTGGTGCCAGGCAAGACGTAGTTCGCAGCTGTTTCGCCGGCTGCTGCCGCAGTCGAGTGCACCTGCCGACCAAGCTCTGCCGCTATGCCCTTGAGGTGGCCCCCGGCTCCCGCCGTGGCATCGATGTAAGTCAGACCGGCGCGAATGTTCAGACAGTCGAGCGATTCTTTCAACAAAACAGATGCATGCTGCAAGCCATCAGTCTGTTTGTCGGCGCGAACGTCTTTTTCGGTCACTAAAGCCTATGACTTCTTCTTGGTCAGAAAATCAAAATCCCAGCACAGCAAGTATATAAGCTGAGTGGTCAAAAGACCAAGAACGGCTGTCATCAACATCGGGCTGCACCACTCGGGCTTGTCGGCCCAGAGATTCAGATAGATGCTGACATTGAGAAGAATCAACGGAATGAAGAAAACGGCTACGATCGTGCAAAGCTGCTTGGCCGTGGCGGTTGTGCCTGACCAGTGCCAGCGCAAGCCATCCCACCAGTAGGTCGGAGCGATCTTGCAGCCCATTCTGTTAGCCGGCGTCAGGGTGCGACCGCCGCGCAATGGCACATAGTTGCGCTCGCAACTGCTGCACTTGAAGGTTTCGGTCAATCCAAACGGCTCGAGAGTGCCGCAACTGCAGCGCGGGCAAGGGTAATTGGCATTAAGCGCAATAATTTGCTGATGAAACGAGAGTTGTTGATAGCTTTGGTTGAACATTAACTCAGTCCCTTAGAAGGAGGAGGAGAGACAACGTAAGGCTGGAATTCAGAATTCCACGCGCGGGAACTGAGACCACTTGCTAAAACTGCTCAGCTCAGTGTTCCGATTTGTTTTCCCTATATTTCTCTAATACCCGGGGTAAGTCCCGGTCTTTCAGTTGTCTGAGTAGATTTAACAATTTTAAGGAAATTGATAATGCTTGCCAAGAGGCAGATTTAGGCGGCTGGACCTCCTCTTCCCCTGGTCATGACTCTGGAAGCTCGGTTGCTGTCTGCCTTCTGGCTTGCCGCCAGGAGCTAGATTGAGAAACGCATATATCTTCGCGTGGCCAGCGAGCGAAATTAATCTTAGTTGGGCGCGAAGAAATCTGCATTTATAGATTTCAGGTGCCGATTTTTCTAATTCGCTCCTGAAAATTGAGTTGATTATTAATCGATGGAATATGCGATCGCAAAACTTTGCATATCGAAGAGTTGCAAAGCCGCACGGTACCCGTATCGATCCAGCTTATACCTAAGAACGTTCGCATTTACCGCCCATGTCAAGCTTGAACAGTTATAATCGTTCGGGCGTGAGTGCCCGCGAGGCTTATCCGGGTTTGATTCTACCTTTCACCAAAATGCAGGGACTGGGCAACGATTTCGTTGTCCTCAGCGCGTCCGATCTATTCAGGCTGGGCGGTCCCGAGCTCATTGCCCAGTGGCAAGACTATGCGCCATTGTGGGCAAAAGCACTCTGTGCCGATCACTTCGGAGTCGGCGCCGATGGGCTGATCGTCATTTTCGACCACGAATCGAAGAAAGAAATTCCACCGTTCGTCCAGCAATACCCCTTTCGCGGCAGCGTCCGCTACGCCTGGACCTATACAAACAGAGATGGCAGCTGGTCGTCCATGTGTGGCAATGGTCTGCGCTGTGCCGCCCTCTGGTTGGAAAATCAAGGATTGCTGGATGGTGCGAATTTTTCCCTATCTACTGGTGTGGGCAATATCGAAGTTGATTTCGTCAGCCCTGCCCAGATCACAGTCGATCTTGGCAAACCGCTCATGGCACCGGCCGAAATCCCCATCTCCGCCAGCCAGGATAGCCCCTTCATCAAACAAAAAATTGCTCTATCGGCTGGAAAAGCCGAGATTGTCGCGACGGCTGTGGGGATGGGTAATCCTCACTGCGTCATATTCGATGATCTGGGGGGCAATAATGTCACCAAGCCAACTCAGACCCAGCTCAAAGCTTTGCAAGAAATCGCCGAAGAATTGCAGCGACACCCAATCTTTCCGGAGGGAGTCAATGTCAATTTCGCTTGCAGTCAAAAACCCGACCATGTGCGCTTGATCGTCTTTGAACGAGGTTGTGGTCGCACACTGGCCTGCGGTAGCGCGGCAGCGGCTACAATCGTCGCCGGCAATTTGGAAAAGCGATTGGAGCGGCGCGCTGTCGTGGATTTAGAAGGTGGTCCGCTGTCGCTCGAATGGTCGACAAAAGATGAACACGTGCGCTTGACCGGTCCGGCCACGATTGTCTTTGCTGGTAGGTTGAATGTCGCCGCGACCGAATTCGCCTTGCCTCTGCCTGGTTTGCACGAGGTGGCTTGCTGATGGCTGTGAAATTGGATCAGCGCCAAGAATGGATTCGCACCCGGCGGCAAAAGCGGAAAGGGGCTAAATCAGCTCGTTTGCGCCGACAATTCCTCCGCTATCTTGTCTTGCTTTGTTTGCTCGGTGTTGGGTTCTATGGTCTTCAACGTGTACCCTGGACGATCGCCGACCCTGACAAAGACATCGTTGTGCGGGGAAATCTCGTCGCTTCCACCGATCAGATCAAATCTGTGATCGCCGACTATCTAGACAAGCCGATTTACGAAATGGATCCCAAGAAATTGGAAAGTCGCATCAGCACGTTGCGGGCGGTCAAATATGCATTCGTGCGGCGTTATGTTTTTCCGCATCCGAAACTGGTCATCGAAATCCTGGAAGAATATCCCTGGGCCACTCTCTACAACGACCCCGAAGGCGAGCCAACCGCGATCATTGCTCAATCGGGAAGGCTGATTCCAATCACAGACTTCCCCGACATCCAACAACCAGAACTTAAAGTCTACGGACCTGCCAATCTCAAATTGAACAACACCGAAGTTTCACAGTGGGCGAGCTGGGTAGCCTACATAGGCACTCTCACCAAAATGCCGGTTGAATCAGTCGATATCCGCCAGCCCAATGATGTGCGTGTTGTAGACGGTGACTTGCTGCTCAAGCTTGGCACACCGGACACAACACTGGCGCGCAGACTGGGCCGACTGGCGAGCGTCATGACCGCAATCGAGCCCTTGCGCGGCAAACTCGAATACGTCGATCTGGCTCTGGATAACAACATTCCCTTGAAAGTGGCGAAAAAGGGCGACCTGCCCAAGCGCATGATCAACTGAGCGCTTTTTTCGAGGCGATCCAGAGCTGTTCGTATTCCGAGAAGCTCAACTCTTTCAACGGCTTCGTTGCTAATTCTTCCATTTTGCGGAAACGCTTTTTGAATTTTTCGATCGCCAGTAAAAGCGACTCTTCCGGGTCGACTGTATGCCAGCGAGCGAGATTGACGATCGTAAATAAAACATCGCCGAATTCTAATTCCAGATCGCGAAAAGCTTTTTCGGCTCTTTTTTTCTTATCGAGATCCGGTGCGGCCATGGCTTGCTTCAACTCAGCAATCTCGCTCGTCAGTTGCTCCCAGATTTCTTCTTCATGTCTCCATTCAAAGCCCTGATGCACTGCCTTTTCTGAGATCTTCAATGCCTGCAAAAGGGCGGGCAGAGTCCTGGCTGGTCCGTCGATCGCCGAGCCGCCTTTGTTTTTCTTCTCAGCATCTTTTAATTCGTCCCATTGTTTGAGGACGGCATCGGCGTTCTCTGCTTTCGCATCAGCAAATACATGCGGATGACGACTGATCATCTTGGCATTTATATCGTGAGCGACATCTTCGATGTCGAAATCGCCGGCATCTTTCGCCACTTGAGCGTTGAGCATGATCTGCAAAAGTAAGTCGCCAAGCTCTTCGCGCAACTTCTTGGGATCACCGTCGTGAATTGCCTCCAAAACCTCATAAGATTCTTCCAGCAAATAGCGCCCGAGGCTGGCGTGCGTTTGTTCTCTGTCCCAGGGGCAACCGTCTTTTCCGCGCAGGCGAGCAACTGTTTGTATAAATGCTTCCAAATGGCTCGTCATCTTCATTCCCTGCTGTTTCCAATCGCCTTGCGAGGCTAGCATGAGAGCCTTTGGATTACATTTGCGCGACCTTATTGTTATATTTGAAAAGTGCTGAGATACTCTGTTTTTCAGCCTAGGGTGACACTCAGGATCTAAGTCGTGGATATTTGCGTAGTCGGTGCCGGTTATGTGGGCTTGGTAACAAGCGCTTGTCTTGCCTATCTTGGCAATCATGTTATTGCTGTAGACGCCAATGAAGAGCGTCTCGCCAGCCTGCGGGCGGGGCGTACACCGTTTTTCGAGCCCAAGCTCGATGAATTTTTGAAAGAGACTATCAGTTCAGGTTTTCTAGAATTTTCAAACAGTATCGAGCAAGCGGTGATCAAATCGCAGGTGATATTTATCGCCGTCGGTACGCCTCCTATGCCCAACGGTGAATCGGATCTTTCTCAGGTCATGGCCGTGGCCAGGGCGATTGGTGGCGCTCTCGATTCAAGCAAGCGTCGAGTTATTGTCAATAAATCAACAGTGCCAGTAGGTTCAGGCAACTGGGTGGAAATGCTTGTCAATCAAGGGGTGCAGTCCATGCAACCGGTGCCTGCACGGTCGGCGCGCACTGATTTGCCATCTTTTTCTGTTGTCAGTAATCCAGAATTTTTGCGTGAAGGCAGTGCCATCGCCGATTCTTTTTATCCCGATCGCATTGTTGTCGGCGCATCCGACGATCATGCCATCAATGTCATGAAGCAGCTCTACAAGCCAATTCTCAGTCAGACATTCGCACCACCGGCTTATGCGGCCCGTCCCCAAAACTTTTCCACAGTTCCTTTTGTGGTTACTGATGTGCCGAGTGCCGAACTGATCAAATATGCGGCTAACGCATTTCTCGCCATGAAAATAAGTTTCGCCAACGAGATGGCCGGTTTGTGCGAAAAAGTCGGCGCCGACGTTCGCCAAATCGCGCGCGGTATCGGGCTCGATCGACGCATCGGTGCCAGTTTTCTCAATGCCGGTGTGGGCTGGGGCGGTAGCTGCTTCGGCAAAGACGTGAGCGCCTTGATGCAAGTGGCCCACGAATACAGCTATCCGACATTGCTTTTGCAAGCGACAGTCAGTGTCAATGAAAGACAGCGTGGTGTCGTGGTTAAGAAGCTTCAGGAAGAATTGAAGATCATTAAGGGACGCACGGTTTCGCTCATGGGTTTGTCATTCAAACCGAATACCGATGACCTGCGCGATGCTCCGAGTTTGTCGATCGCGCGCCAGCTCATTAAAATGGGTGCGGCGGTGAAAGTGTTCGACCCTGTCGCCAACGCCGTTTGCAAGAGCATGCATCCCGATCTCGATGTTTTGTATTGCGATACCATTCAAGAACTTGCCTACGATTCTGATGCTCTGGTATTGGTAACCGAGTGGGAAGAATTCAAAAATGCACCGTGGAAAGAGCTTGCCAAAATCATGCGCTGGCCGCTGGTGATTGATGGACGCAACGCTTTGGCTGAACAAGATGTACAAGATGCTGGACTGACTTATCGGGGGGTTGGACATTGAGAATCCTGGTCACTGGAGCTGCTGGTTTTCTCGGATCGCATCTGGTCGATCGATTACTGGGCGAAGGACATTACGTCGTTGCCATGGACAATCTTGTTACCGGCAATTTCAAAAATATCGCCGGACACAGCGCTAATCCCAAATTCGAATTCATTCATCACAACGTCAGCAATCACATTCATATGATCGGCGAATTAGATTGGGTGGTGCACTTCGCCTCGCCGGCGAGCCCAATCGATTATTTGCAGCTTTCGATCGAAACGCTCAAAGTCAATTCACTGGGAACGCACAACA
>CAJCHQ010000890.1 GCA_903970295.1 Bryobacterales bacterium | reverse complement strand
CCCAGGTACATGAGCCCAGAACAATGCGCCGGCGAAACTGTCACGGCATCGACAGACATCTATTCGACCGGATGTATGCTCTACGAATTGTTGCTTGGTGTGCCACCACATGTCGGGCATGACGGATTCGAAACGATGTCTTTGCATTGCACTGAAAGACCGCAGAAATTTCACAAGGTGCGACCAGATCTAGATATACCGCTCGAGCTCGAGCAAATTACTTTGCGATGCCTGGCCAGAAGACCAGAAGACCGTTTTTACTCCATGGATGAATTGGCCAATCGTTTGCGAGATTTTCTGGCTAAGCAACGCGGCGAACAATCAGCCAACGTGTTCAAGAAAGTCGGCACATATTTTATGGGCATTCCAGCTTTGATTGCCTTGACTGCGGCTCTGCTTTTTGCAGCGGCTCGAATCGGAATACACAGCCACAAAACTGAGGCGCCGCCGCCTCATGTCGCGCCAGTCGAAGTGAAGACTCCAGCCCAGTTGTTCAACGACAGTTTACGGGCTGCCCAGAAGCAGATAGATACGCATCCAAATGACCCCGCCGGCTATTACGCCAAGGGCAGGCTGCTCATGGACACTCCGAATCGACAGGCGGCGATCGGTGCATTTAGCGATGCTATACCACTCGCCGAACAATTACTTTTCGATGACGCTAAAGACCTGGGAGCGCTGCACCTCGCCGCCTGGTCTCATCAAGACCGGGCGTACCTTTTGCTACTCGACCGCGACTACGGCGGCGCCATCAGAGACTTGTCTCGGGCGATTGAATTGAGACCGAAGTACAGAATCAATTACATAAATCGCGGCAAGGCTTACGATAAGGTGGGCAAACACGATCTGGCAATAAAAGATTTTGCCATAGCCAAAAATCTGCCCGACAGCAATAGCGCCATGGAAGGCTTTGAGCTGCAGTAGCAACTCTTATCCGGCAGTTTTTGCCCCGACCAGATGTTGCACCAGAATTTCACGCCAATCGTTTCTGGCAATATTGCCACCACAAACGACTACACCGACCTTTTCCTTCGCTCGCGGATGAATCATCTTTTTGCTCACAGCGGCTATCGCTGCTGCGGCTGCGCCTTCAATAAGCATGCCTTCGTTATCGAGAAAATCAAAAATGGTACCAACAATATCCACTTCTTCAACCGAGATCCAATCATCAACCAGCTCACGCACAATCGGATAAGTGATGGCACCTTCCTCGATGTTACCCCAGATCCCGTCAGCAATAGTCTTATCGCAATAGGCAGTGACGATTCGACCGGCATTGATACAAGAGAGCATGGCCGGAGAATTTGCCGCGACGACACCAATCACTTTGATTGAAGGATTGATTGCTTTGGCGACTGTCGCTATGCCGGCCAGTAATCCGCCGCCACCACAAGAGACAACGAGCAGCGAAAGCGATGGCAGAGTCTGCAACATTTCCAGGGCTACAGTTCCTTGTCCGGCAATGACTTGAGCATTGTTGTATGGCGAAACGAAGAAACCTTTCTTCTCGCTCGAAAGCCGTTTTGCGAACGCTTCAGTGGCATCGAAGTCATTGCCGTGCGGAATCAAGGCAACGCTGTATGTTTGCAATTTTTGCTTCTTCAGGGGCGACGCTGTGACCGGAATGCAAATTGTTACATCACTGTCAGTGTGCATCGCGGCTTCCGCCAGGCCCAAACCATGGTTGCCGGCTGAAGCGGTAAATATCTTGCCGATGTGATTGTCTTTCGCCCATTTGAGAGCATTCAACGCCCCTCTATATTTAAAGGAGCCGGTCACTTGTACGTTTTCCATCTTCATAAAGACTTCGGCGCCGACGGCAGCGCTCAGCCAATGGCTCTTGAGTAAGGGTGTGGGCGTGACATAAGGCGCGATTCGCTTGTGCGCCTGCAAGACGTCACTAAAAAGAACTTTTTCTTCGACCACAGGAGAACCCCCAGCTTGATGTGCCCTATCAGCAGGATTTTACCAAACACGCGGAAAGCCTGGCCCGTTAAAGGCGGGGAAGGATAGCGCCGCGGCCAATACCAGGAGTGCAAAATATTTGGAAAAGGGCTTGAATATTTACGATACATATGTGTCGTATCGGTAAAACCAAACTGATACTAATTAGGGCGGGGTGCGTTCGACGAGCTTGTGCAGAAGACATAAGACTAGGAGAAATCCTTGCCGCTTCTGTGAAGCAAGATCCCGCCGTGTCAGCGGGTCAACCGCTTAGTCCGAATCCACTCCCTGAAGGAAGTGGAGAACGTCAATTTGTTAACGGCAAAGGAAAAATGCGCGTTTTTCCTTCGCTCGAGCGTCGAATAAAGAATGGAGCGGGTAGCGGGAATCGAACCCG
>CAJCHQ010000889.1 GCA_903970295.1 Bryobacterales bacterium | reverse complement strand
ATTGGCACATGACCAATCTTCGTAACTATGTTAATTTCTCGCTTGCCAATGTCGCTCCCGTGAACTTAGGATCGGTCAAGCTGCAGCCTTTCGGTCAAGGTTCCGGGATGCTCGGGCTTCCCGGCGACTTCACACCGCCTTCGCGCTTTGTTCGCGCCGTTGCTTTCACACAGTCTGTAATGCCGTCAAAATCTGGAAGTGAAGAGGTGCTGCAAGCATTTCATGTGCTGAATAATTTTGATATTCCGCGCGGATCAGCGCGCGAAGCAAAGAAAGATGCGCATGGCAATATTGTGGCTGACTATACTGAATGGACGAGTGCTAGCGACCTTTCGGCCAAGCGATTTTATTTCCGTACTTATGAGAATAGTCAGATCAGAATGATAGAGCTGATGAAGTTGAATATCGACGGCAAGGATATCGTGACGGTATCAATGAAGGGTGATGAGGTCGTTAAAGCGCTGACGCCGTAAAACTCTGATGCGTAGTTTCCGAGCCGCGTCGTGATTCTTTGCCCTCATTTGTGCAGTCAAAGCAGTCACCGAATTCTTTCGAAGCACCGTGATTTTGTCTGTTTAACTTTTTGGCGCTTCTGGCTTTGGGCGAACGAATTGCGCTCTGGCTGTGAAGATCGGGTCGTCCTGATTTATGTGTCCGTGCGGTGGCTTGACTGGACGTCGCGGAGTTGCTTCAGACGCGGGTCTGGGAGCCGGGGGCTCGCCATTCATGCCATAAACTTTGGCTCTAGCTGTGAAGATCGGGTCATCCTGATTTATGTTTCCGTGCGGCGGCTTGACTGGACGTCGTGGGGTTGCCTCAGGCGCTGGTCTGGGAGCCGGCGGCTCTCCATTCATACCATAAGCTTTGGCTCTGGCCGTGAGTGTCGGATCCTCGACATTTGGCGCACCGCCGGGTCGAACCACCCTCGGTCTCGCCGCTGGAACTTCCCCGCCTGCCTCTCGGGCGACGGTTCCGCCGGCAGCTCCGGCTTCACCCAGCCAGGAAGCGACTAAAGCGCCGCCCATGAGTGCGCCCACAGATGTTGCTGCTGCGTCAACACCGGCGGCTCCTGCGTGCTGCAAACCGCTGTGAGCGTCGGACACTTCTTTCTGACTGTATTGATCGGCATGGGCAACGACTTTCGCGTCATGAATTACGCCTGGGGCGTGCTCCCTAATTTCTTTGCCGAGCATATAACCGCCCGCTGCAGCGCCCACAGCTACAACGCCTACCAGTGCCACTTCCGGTAGGACTGCTATTGCGGCGACACCCAGAACACCGTAACCAATGCCTTTGGCCACTTCGCCGAAAACCTTTCCCGGATGGTCTTTGACTTCATGGTATGCCCCTTGCGTCAAATCTGCGCCCACAGCTGCAGCTTCATGAACAACACGGTTAGTGCTATCGACAAACGAGTGAAATGAATTAGCTATGAATGATTGTCGGCTGCCGTTGTCGACCAGGTCTAGATGCGGCAACGCACTTGAACCAGTGGTGTTCGCCGTCCGCACTTCTCCATGTAGTTTGGAAGCACTTGCTGCATGGTCAGCATTTTTGTTCGGGCTGTAGATTTGATCCAAGGCAATCACGCTCGTATGCTGCTTTGCCGTTTCGCCGATGCTTGTTTCAAACGCCATAAAATTGCTCCATGAAAAAAAGCTCCACCGCTTGCGGAGATTCATTGGGAAAAAAATCTAGTAAATGAGAAGGTGACAAGATAATACGAAACTGAAACCCAGGAAAGGTTTCAAAAATGTGTAAAGCCTTTCAGGCGTCTAGTACCCGTGAAAGAGCGTCAGGCAGATTTGATCAGCCGCACAATTTCTCGGACGTGGTCTAAGAATTGGCTATCAGCGGACAATTTAGCAATTCCGAGCTGGGCATCGCGGGCAAGGCGTTCATGTTCGCGGGCATTTTGGTCGCGCAGTTGATTTTGTTCTTTCGCTACGTTTTCCAATCGAATTTTGAAATCTTCGCGCGATCTTTGCGTCATCGCTGCAAATGACTTTGGATTTGATGCATCAAGCTGAGATTCGAGTGCCTTGACCTTCTGCTCGGCGCTTTGCATGCGATTGCGCAGCTCAATTACATCTTCTCGCGGATATTTGATTCTTTGTCTGATCGCCGCCAATCTTTGCCACAAATACTCGTAGGCGCGTACCATGGGACGAAGAATGGTCAGCAATAATGCTGCTCCAGAGCCGACGTAGCCAACGGGTGTTATACCATTTGCCGAGAGCGCGAACAGTCCCGCAGCTGAAACGATGTGCAAACTTATAGCGAGAATTAGAGCTTTTATCGATAAGCTTTTGACGTATTTGATTTGCGGTTCGTCCACGGCAATTCCGAGCGACTTCGAATGATCCGCTTCATCGGCAACAGTTTTCGCCTCAAAATAAACGTTCCATGGCACCGTGACAATGACCAGCAACCACCACGACGTAGCTATGCCGATAATCCAGTCGATCAGATGACCGGATGGAATATTCAACCAGCGCAAAGCCGCAAAGGCACCAATTGTGATTAGAGTGAGCCAGAAGCAATAACTTATGAATATCCCCAGTCGGAGTGACGGCATAAATTCAATTCCTTTGTGAAACTGCCTCGAGAATAGCTCGCGATAACTTATCTCCGGAGCTACGGCCGACAGTTGCGTAACTGTTGCTGCTGGTCTCGAAGGTTAGCTCAAAACCGGCTATCTAGGGTTTTTTCGGCTTCAGCTTAGGAGGTTCAGGAAAAACCCTAGTGAAAATAATTTTGGCGACATTAAGCTTGCTTAGAATACCCCGGCCAGCTTTTTGTCCGGACTCAGAGATTTTCCGAATCGATTGGTTCGGTGAGAAATTGCTATCACAGCCCTTCTGCGGGAGAACTAACAAATGCTAAAAGTGCTTTGCCTGCTCGCTTTAGTTACTACCGCCGCCAGCTGCAACGCTTCTCAGCCGGCGTCGGCTCAGGGTTTCAACATTCGAAAAAATGCACTGCCGGACGCATCTCAGATTGAACGTTCAAGATTGAGAGTGCAGATCGTCGATAAGTCGCCGATCGTCACTGATACGCGCAAAGATGAAGACTCTACCACTTACTTGATCAATGTGCCGCCACGAAAGAGGGCTGTGAACAACGTTGTTCAAATCGGTGATGGTGGAGTCACCAACTCCGGACCATCTTCAGTGCCGATCCAGTCGAACAATCTGCCAAATTCTGCATTCAAAAGCAATATACCAGTCGGCGGTGTGAGTAAGAGTGGACCGCTACCGCCCGGAGCTAACATCGGTCGCCTCGGGCTGGTCTCTGCCAGGAAACTGCCAGCGTCTGGAAACGTGAGACCCGCAAGTCCTCAAACTGTTGGTGGGGCATCTGTGCAAACGTTAAAAACGTATGAGCCGATTGCATCGACCCCCGTCGCAGTTATGGCTAGCAGACACACGTTTGAATCTGTAAAGGCAGAACTTCACAGAGGTGACCTGGTTCACAAATGAACCATGGCGCCGATGTCAATGCCCGAGCGGGTGGTTCGGCACTGCATTAAATATGGCCGTCGATCGCCATAATCTCGATGTGGCTGCAATGTTACTCAAGCGAAAGGCCAATACCGAGACTAAAGAATTTGTCACTGTATGCGGTGGGGATGGCAAGGCCCTGGGGCGAAATAAATGCACCCCACTATTTGCCGCCGCGGCCAGCGGGCAGATAGATATGGTGCGCCTTCTTGTGAAATACCACGCAGATCTAAATTATGTCGAGGAGTTTCTTCCGCCAGTGCATGATGCAAACGGATATCCAATTGGTCCGGTAATGAGCAGCCCAAGGGGGTCGCTGTACGGTCGTAGAACTTCGCTAGATGTCGCGCTCGCAAACGGGCATGCGGCTGTTGCTAGTTATTTAAAAAGTGTTGGAGCAATGCGATATAAGAGTCGTTAACATTTTCATTTTGCGATAGCCGCTTTCACGTTTACTGGAAGGTGGTCTGAATTCATAGCAGGCCCAACTTCGCGGTTGATTATACAAACATCGTCGCTGGTTAGAACATGATCGATGGGCACCAGTGGCAGTATCGACAAGTTCTCGATAACCCTGCCTTTTCGTGCGGGCCAGGAAGGTTGCGGTCCAAAGCCCTGCTCTGAATCGCGTAGCCCACTCGCCAGCAGATGTGCGAATGCAGGTGACCATGGACCACAATTCAAATCTCCAATCAAAAGTTTTGGTGATGGCATTGCTCTCATCTCATCTCCAAGAAGAGAAAGTTCGTGGTTCCTTTCCATATAGCCACTATTGCTCTGGGGAGTGGTGGGATGAGTGACAATCATATGGATAGGATGTTCGTGTATTCGTACGGTCGCTAAAATACGCGGATGATGACTTCGACCAAAATACGCACCTCGCACCATTCAAATGGGAATTTGCTGTATAGCGCCATTCCCGCTCCAGCAATAATCTTCTTGGAGTATGGATAGTGATTCATCGTGGGCGCGATTCCATCGAGCCATTTCTGATCGATTTCAACTAACGCGATGATGTCTGGGTTTCGCGCTTCAATTACTGACTGAACTTAGCGCCTGATTCTGTCACGTTCTCGGCTCCTGACCCATAGACAGTATATACTGGAGGCTTTCATGCACCGGAATCCAACTCGGTGACAAGCACTGATTCAGTCTAGCAACACAGAGAGCGGCGTCCGTAAAAGCCAGGCTTGCAAACGAGGATGGAATATGACAACTGAAGTTAGAACTCTAATTGAAATGCTCGGTATACCTGCTGAGTTACCGAAGTTAACAGATACGGCCGTGATTATTGTCGATGCTCAGCGTGAATATCTCGACGGCAGCGTGCCTCTGGTTGGAATTGAGAAAGCTCTGCTGCAAATATCTGAATTGCTTTCCAAAGCACGTGCTCAGAACGTTTCTATTTTCCACTTACGCCATCAGGCACCTGCCGGAGCTCCTGTGTTTTCACCTGATAGTCCGTATAACGAAATTGTCGATTCTGCCAGACCATATGAAGACGAACCTGTCATCATCAAGCACCAACCGAGCGGGTTTGCCGGCACGAACTTGCAAAATTTGCTTCAGGCAACCGGGAAGCAACATATCGTGCTCGCGGGTTTCATGACTCACATGTGCATCGGTGCTACGGCTCGCGGCGCTACTGAGTATGGCTATAGACCAATTGTCGTAGCCGCGGCCTGTGCCACGCGCGACTTACCGGGCCCCGACGGAAACGTGCTACCGGCGGAAACCATTCACCTGGCGAATTTAGCATCGCTGTCGGATTTGGTTGCAACAATTGCTCCTGCGAGCAATTCACTTCGGTAAAATAGTAGTTGTGATACCGACAAAACTCGGCCCTGAATTAACTCCAACATTGTACATTCCGCACGGTGGCGGTCCGTGCTTTTTTATGGAGTGGACGATGGGTCCGCGAGACACTTGGGACGGTATGGCTCGATGGTTGAAGCAGCTTGGCTCATCAGTTTCGAAGGTGAAACCGAAAGCGTTGATCGTGATTTCTGCTCATTGGGAGGAAGCGGAATTCACTGTCAATAGTGGCAGCTCACCGAATCTTCTCTACGATTATTATGGTTTCCCTGAATCTACTTATAAGCTTGAGTACAAAGCTCCCGGTTATCCCAACTTAGCGTCGCGAATTCATGATTTGCTAGCAGAGCGTCAAATCAAGTGTCGCTTGGAGCAAGGCAGAGGATTCGATCATGGCGTGTTTGTGCCTCTTAAGCTTGTCTACCCTGATGCTGATATTCCGATCGTACAGGTATCGTTGAAGAAAGGATTGGATCCGGCGGATCACATAGCTTTCGGGAAAGCGCTCGCGCCTTTGAGATCCGAAGGAGTGTTAATCATAGGTAGCGGGATGAGCTATCACAACCTTCGTAATTTTGGTGATATTAATGCAGGCCGTGATGCCACTGCTTTCGATACTTGGCTCGCAAACGCGGTGTGTCATTCAGACCCGAATACACGCAGTCGACTTTTGAGCGACTGGACGAGTGCACCATCAGCCCGTGCCGCTCATCCAAGAGAAGAACACTTGATACCACTAATGGTGGTGGCTGGGGCAGCCGGCTCAGACGCTGGTCAGCAAATCTATTCCGAGCAAATTATGGGTGCTGCGATTTCTGGATATCAATTCGGCTAATTTTGCATTCTTATGCCTTGTATTTGCCACAAACCGCTGTTATTCACAATTCGCGGACTCTACTTGCGTTCGACCATAGCTGTCTTGCCCAAGAACGATTCGATTCCGCCCTTGTCTAACCATTGCGATGCTGAGCGGTCGCCTTTCAAGGTAGCGTCGAGAAATTTTGTAGTCACCACGTCGATCTGTTCGTGAAATTTGTCATCCCCTTCTTTAGATGAACGAAATGCGCGTCCCCCGAAAACTGAGTGATCGGCACCCACAAAATTGACGAGGTATTGATGCGGTGACTTAATTCCATCGAATGGAATTCGTCTATCCGCTGGTTTGGTATCACTTATGGGGCTAGCATCTTCCGTTCCAGTGAGAAGCATTCCTGGGATTTGGATGTTGCTATAGTTTTGGCCTGCGCCGCTCTTTCCACCCATAATAGGAGGACACAGGTAAAGTGCAGCTTTCACTCGGGGGTCGCTCATATCGAAGCCTTTTCCCAGACCACCGAAACTTTGTCCGGCCACGGCAAGGGTAGTGCCGGCACCAAAGGAATGTCCGGCAAGCGCAATTCGTCGCAGATCCAGTTGATTCTTCAAAACTGAGTCATTCTGATTTCGTTTTTCCAATTGATCTAGAACGAATTTAATATCGTTGGTTCGGTCTAAAAGGTTTTTACCGTTGGCGGCAGTTTTCAATTGCTGAAGTATGGCTTGGCGCCCACCGGCAGCGGACGATTGCCATACCCCCGTATCGCTGCCGGCATGCTGCACGAATAACCCTACATAGCCGTGTGCCGACCAATATTCGCCAAGATATTGAGCCGCCTCGCGCGAACCACCCAGACCGTGCGAAAAGATCACCACCGGATACGGTGCTGTGCCGCTGGTCGGTAAGTAGATCTTGACTGGGATTTTTCGAGATCGTTCGGCGTCTTGCCAATCTTGTAGCACGACATTTGATTCAGTGCTCTCAGAGGCGCTGCGTTGAGCCTCTCCCCTGGCATGAGAAAGCAGGGCGGGCGAAACAATGAATAAGCTAAAAACCGCCAAGACCAATTTGTGAATTTTCATAGTTTCAGTGCCTCAGAGACTACCGACACCACCAGTACACTTCCCGGCTAAAAAAGTTCTGGTGTCCCTACATTGACGGGGCTCAAACTCATCCTAGTCAATTGGCTTGTCTTCGTCCAGAGGTCGGCCGGCCGACGGGTGCTCCTTATCAGGGAACCGTCTTTGCCTTGCCGCGTCCTAAGACATCGCCTCAAGGGAGAATAAAATGACGACTAAAACTACTCAGACTGAAGAGGTCCAGAAGCTCATTCAGATGATGAGGAAAATGGACCTATGCATGTTAACTACCGTGGCAGAGGATGGCAACTTGCACAGTCGTCCGATGTCCACGAACGGTAAAGTGGATGACGACGGCAATCTCTGGTTCTTTACTTATGGAAATTCTCACAAAGTGTTGGAAGCGAAGCAGCATCCACAGGTCAGCGTGACATTCAGTGATCCTAAAGGAATGACTTTCATCGCTTTATCCGGTACGGCTAAGTTGGTGCGCGACAAAAACAAGATCGAGGAGCTTTGGAAAGCTGAGCTCAAGGCGTGGTTCCCCGAAGGGACCGAAACTCCAGATATAGCCCTTCTAAAAATTGTTTCCAGGCAAGCTGAGTACTGGGATTCGCCATCATCGATAGTGGCGCACACAATTGCTCTTTTTAAATCGATCACTGGATCAGCGCCTGAAGTTGGAGACAACAAGGTAGTAGATATACGCTCTGTCCGTGCCACTTGAGTACTCTAAGCCGATCTATTTAGCGAACAAATCTATAGCATCTGAGAGGTCGAGGATTTTCTTTTACACGTTTGAGCAACTCCAAATCTTCTCGTTTCGGCAGGGTGTTAGGAAGAAACTTTTGCATTGTAGCTCCAGCTTCAGCATCGCTCTGCAGTGGTGCTGCTGCTGGTGCTTTTTGGCTGCTTGTGTTTGTGCAGCCAATTGGCGCTTCAGCTGAGCTAGGCGAGCTTTTTTGTCACTTTGTAGACGATGCCCATGCCTCCCTGACCGATTACCGAGAGGCATTCTAATAACCGGCCGGATGGCACATAGATTTTATACCCGCGAGGCTCTAAACCCCGCAGGCTGAGGATTGTGGTTTTATCAAGCCGGCTTCGACTAGAATATAGGGAGCCATCCGGAGTATCAATTCCGCAGACGAGGGAAAGAAGAAAGACTCTATGAAAAGCAAACGGATCGCCGCGGCGCTGTGCTCGATGTTTTTGCTCTCTTCGAATTCTACTGGCGGTGCCGCATCTTCTCCGATGGTCGGTGACAGTGTGCCATCTCAATCTGAGTCCGTATCCAAAAATATTGTCATGCAAGCGATGGAGAAGGAACTCACTCGCTCTTATGCCAAGTTGAAGTCTGCTGGACCTGCTCCGGTTCATTTTCTTGCGTACCGCATCTATGACGAGCAAACGCTCA
>CAJCHQ010000888.1 GCA_903970295.1 Bryobacterales bacterium | reverse complement strand
ATGGCGATTAGCTTGCCTGATTCGTCCAGCGAGCCAATTAGATCGAGGGCATTATCAACCAGAGCGCGTTCTTTTCGAATTGCTTGCTTGAGAGCTTTTGCCATTTGGTGAAAAACGCGGTCCAGTTCGGCAATCTCGTCTTGACCGGAAAGAGGCTGATTGAGAGGCAAATCGCTTGCTACACGATAAGCGTTATCACGGACCTGGCTGATGCGATAGCTGATGCGGCGAGCAATGAACAGAGCGGCTGACGTTGTTAGCAGTAAGTTGAGGATGCCTGCCGCGATCATTACGAATTGGGACTCTTTGCGTAATAAGGCCTGGGTCTTTGGGCTGCGCATTGCTAATTCTTTCTTTTCTTGCGCGATTTGCATGAGTCCGCTCGACAGAACATCACGCACATTGTCGCGCAGTCTTTTCCAGTACGTTTTACTGGTCAAACGACTGTCGGGAATTTCATTGCCCGAAACCTGCAGCGTGCGCAAGGCAATCAAATCGGCGACGCAGTTGTTCATTTTTGCTTCCGTGTCTTTAGCTGCTGCCATCAGTTCGGGATCGCCGGCCGCAAAGTCTACGACTGCCCGCACATCCTGCTTCAATTTGCGCATTTGCAGGATGTAATTCGATTCGGGCTCAGGCTCCAAGCGCGCCTTGCCGCCGGCGCCACCATAGGCGGCGGCAACCGCGTACAAGTCATTGCTCAAACGATTGATTAAATCTGTCGCCTGCTTGGCGTGAGCGGCTATCACGAGGTCGCTTTCCGCTTCGTTTTGCAAATGCGCGAGCCAGATCAAGGCTGCCAATTGAAAGATCAAAGGAAGAGTGACCAGAATCAAAACTTGTTTGAATATGGACAGACCTCGACTCATTAGTGATTCATCCGCCTGCAGCCGCGACACCATTGAACTCGTTCGAAGAGCTGAATGTGTGTCCTCTTGAACGACTCAATTATATGGCACAAAGACTTTGCCGGCGGAGGGATTGATTGAATCAAGGTGGCGGCGTTATAGTGAATCTGCCGTTCAGAAAAGGTGTATTTTGGCCAAGCTCTTAGTAGTGGAAGACAATGTGGATTTGGCTCTGACAATCAGCGATGGTTTGAGAGCCGAGAGGCATGTGGTGGAAATGGCGCATAACGGCGTTGATGGTTTAGAATTCCTGCGCTTGAGCCAATATGACGTGATCGTGCTTGATTGGGAAATGCCCGAAATGAGTGGCATCGAGCTACTCAGGCGATTTAGAGAATCTGGCGGCGAGGCTTTCGTGATCATGCTCACCGGTAAGGCGCAAATCGCTGATAAAGAAAGCGGTCTCAATACCGGTGCTGATGATTATCTGACCAAACCTTTCGAGATCAGAGAGCTGATTGCTCGCGTGCGTGCGCTATTGAGGCGGCGAGGAGGGGCTCCAGCAGCCACTCTTAGTGTCCGTGACATTGTTCTCGACCCGACAAAATATCAAGTGACAAAAGCTGGTAAAGCAGTGCACCTCTTACCGCGAGATTTCGCGCTCTTAGAGTTTTTTATGCGTCACCCAGGCGAAATGTTCAGTGTCGACACCATTCTGGCCAGAGTCTGGGAGCAAGAATCGGAAGCTTCCCCTGAGGGGCTGCGTGTGGCGATCAGGCGTTTGCGCAAAGCGCTAGACGATGGCGACTTGGCTGAATCTGCGATCGAAAACGTGCCTCGAGTGGGCTATCGACTGAAGGTATGAAAGGAATTTATCGTGACAACCGCCTGGATCTAGCTATAATGCCGGTGTTCCCGAGGCAAGCCATGAAAAGTGTGGCGTTGAGACGAAGTTCGATCCTGAAGTTAAGCACTATGGTTGCTGCTTCTGCAGTTTGCTTATGGCAGAGTTTTGCGCCTTTCGGGCAGATTGCCAGTGCTTACGGATCCAAGACCCGTCCCCTGGACGAAGATGCCGTCAAGTTGGTGGAAAAGCTTTCGCACCATCCCGAGTTGATGAATCTCAACTATCTCAGATACAACCTGGGCTACCCGGTCAAAACTCAAGTCGGCCTCTCGAGCAAAATTTATTACTGGCACTCGCTTCAAGCTGGTGTCGACAAAATTCCGCACAGTGAACTGACCCAAATTCTTGACCAAAAAGGTCGAGTGACAAATGCCACTTTTAGGATGGATTTGCCTGAGTCTGATATCAAACTGACCGACATATACAAAAAAGAGATGGGCGAAGCTCAACAGGTAGGCAATCAGAACAACAACCAGAATGGTGCGAACGGACAACAGCCGTCGCAGTTTTCGAACCAGGCGCAGTCAGGCGGTCAGTCATACATATCGGGCTCTGGTCCCGGGCAAGTGCCGCCAGACGCCTGGGCGAGCGCCGGTGGACAACGGCTGTGCAAGCAGTTCTACGATCAAAATTGTCATCCGGCTTTGCAATTTTCGTTCGTCAAAAACACAACTGTTACTTACAAGCAAGAGCAAAATCGCTTCTACGTAAACGAAGTCGAAGTACATTATGCCGGGCCGCCACTGCCGGCACCACTGCCTGAACAGATGCAAGCCAATGTCGACGAAAGGCGCACGAAGGCGCTGGCGCAGAGTGCGGCTGGTTCGCATCAATTAGCGATGCCTTTGTTGAAGGAGCATCTCCAGGAACAGCCTAACGATGCCGAAGCTCATTACGCACTTGCCTTGGCCTTTCAAAAGCAAAGCCATCTAAATGAAGCGATTTTGGAGTACCACGCTGCCATGGCTTGTGCCGGAAGCAACAATAGCGAGGTCACTCAGAAATGCACAACCGCACTGCAGGAATTGCATGTATTACCTGCTCCCGACGAGCGCCTGGGCTTCCATGAACTTAAGCTCAAAGCTCATGGACAGGGCTTTAGAGAGGGAGATGAGCAGACTAGCACAACGCGTAATGCCTTGATTGCCAGTCAGAGTGTTCCTCCTGGCAGTGCGAACAATCCGAATTTGGTCGATCCGATTCTGCTTAGTCCAAGTTTGAGCAGCCCGGCTGGATATGGCAATTCCGGCAATAATTTTGTGCCACCGCCACCGAGAGCCAGCTATACAAGCCCGTATGCAACAAGTGCTCCGCCCGCCGCTCCTTTTGTCAACGGTCAGCAATTCGGCTCGCCGCCGAGTTTTGGTGGAGCATCAGCCTCCGTGCCGGCATCTTCATACTTCAGTCCGCCGGTCGGTTTGAGACGCCCAGCCTCGTTTGCCGCAGCGCCTTCAGCGCCCCCGGCTGCTTATACGTCCCCCTATCGATCGAAAGCCGGGCAACCTAGTTCAGCAGCGTCTACGACTATACCTGGATTGGAGCCGGTGGATCCAGCCTATATGCAGCAGCAACCGGGCTCTCAATTCGATCCGGGGTTTTAATTTTGGGGTAGGCGTGAAAGATCTTGGCGAAAAAGGAGAAATTGGATTAAAACTGCTTGACAATGATTTGGTGTGGGAGTTCAATTACATCTGGTGACGGATAGGTAGCAATTTACTAGGCAAAACCATGGCAGGATTCGACTCGTCAATTCAACAAGCTGCGAAGCCCAAGGTCAACGATGGCGTTTTCGCGCAGATTGCCCATGATGCAAGCTGGAGTGTCGCCAGTTTCGTAGCCAACAAAGATCAGCCCATCCAAACCGCGCAGATGGCAGAAGCCAACAAGCAGGTGGCTGCTGGTGCGATCGATTTCAGTAAGTATCCTCATCCGGTGCAAGATGCCTCTGCTTCCGCGGCTGAAGACGCGGTGCGTGAACGCAGAATCTTGCAGACTTCGTTCGCGGCTGCCGATAATGCGGTCTTTACGTAAGCATCGAAACTGACTTGTTCAACTGAAGCCCGATTCAAGCTGTTTTGCCAGCTTATCTAGTCAATTGTTCGCACAGTGCTTTGGCAACCAGCCCATGACCGGTGCCGGAGAGATGATTTTGAAGCAACAAGCTCTTTCGACCGGAGTCATTGCTGAAACTCTGGGTCAGGTCGAGCAGGTCAAAGTTTTCAGTCTTCTTTAGTTCCAGCAGATGCTTTCTCTCAAGTGCGAACCCGGGTTCCCGGCAGTCATTGAAGATGAGAAGCGATAGTTTTGCGTTATCACTCTCTACTTCCTGGCGCAGTCTCTTGAGCAGTGCTGCTGTGACGACGCCAGAATCAGCGGTTGGATACGCCGGTTTGAACCATCTCGTCGCCTGCCTGGAAAATCCTGAACCGGGCAGGCGCATCCATGAACGTCTCAGTTTGGCATAACTCGGTTCGTTGATCGATAACATCAAGTTTTCGTGAGCGATCACTCCATAGATACAGCTATAGCGCCGCAGGAAAGAAAGAATTGGATTAGGCTTGAACTGCGATGCGTCAATATTGATGATCGAGCGATCGATGACGAGGTTAGAAGAGTCATCCAGATGAAAGTATGGACGGGGCATCAATTGGTCCGCTGGTTCTGGGGCAATTACATTTTCGGAAGAGTCGCCGCGGTTATACATAAGGACAACAACATCGGGCTTGTACTGCCGTACTTGCTCCTCATAGCACAATAACTCTTGCCCCGTGGAATAGCTGGCGCAGCCAAAGTTGAGCACTTCGTATTTCTTGCCGTTGCCTTTGGCTACAGCCTCGTCGTTGAGCAGTCGCTCCAGGACTTTGCCATAAGTTTGCGTCAAGGGAACCTGTAGTGCCTCAGTGGTGGAATCTCCCAGGAGAGCTATTCGAGTTACCCCGGCATTTTTCGTCAGTGTATGCTCGGTGTCGCGATGACCTTGATGACTGATTGGCTCGTGGGAATATCCTTCCAGCCGCCAGGTCACCATTTTGTCTGGTATGTGCACGCAACCAAGCAGCGTGTCGGGCTGAACAAACTCTTCTTCGCCTACACCTGCGATATGAAAGACGACTTCCACTGCGGCTAAAGTCAGGCATGAAAGCGCGGCGAATTCGAGGGCGGCGTGCCACCATAGGCGATGCCTAGCTTTGGGCGCTGATCGTGCTAAAGCGGCTGTGAATGCCGTTTTCTCTTCATCTGTTTTTATTGTAAGTAGAGTCACTGGCACCGGGCGTTACACCTAGAACTGGAAATAGATGAAAGGAACTGTGTGGGCGGGAGCAAAGCCGAGAATAATAATGACAGCTGCAGCATATGAAACCAGCCGCAGCGGGATTGAAGTGCGCAGCCACAATGCGGGCGGACTGGCACTGGTGGCGAGGTTGTCCTCACAGGCTCGATAAACGCAAAACAAGGCGTATAAAAGGAGCGCACATGGCACCGTCGATTGAGCCAGTTGTGTTGCCACTACTCCTGGTGCGCCAGCTTGACCTAGCTTTTCCAACATCCTCAGGGCGGTCGGTAAATCAGCAGCTCGGAAAAAGATGCCAGTCATCGTCCAGAAGCCAATTGTGAAGATTACACCCGACCAGTGCCAGATTGGGTGCGGGCGAAGTTTTGCTAATGCCGGAATTTTAGAAACCGTTTGGTGCCAGTCTTTACTCAGCACCAGTCCCAGCCCATGCAAAGCGCCCCAGATCACGAAATTCCATGAGGCGCCGTGCCAGAGACCGCCCAAAACCATGGTCACTAAAGTATTTCGTCTTGCTTGCCAGGCGCTGCCACGCGATCCGCCCAGGGGAATGTAGAGATAATCGCGCAACCATGTCGAAAGCGACATATGCCAGCGGTGCCAGAACTCAGTCAGGCTGGCGGCAAGATAGGGCCAGTTGAAATTCTCCGGAACGTTGAAACCAAGCAGTAGAGCGGATCCGCGACCGATGTCGGTGTAACCGGAGAAGTCGAAGAATAGTTGCAACGAGAAGGCACAGGCAGTAATCAAAGCATCTGTGGCACTCAGTGCTTGCAGGTTCGAATAGCCGGTGTTGACCAGTGCTCCCAGGTTGTCTCCGAGAACGACTTTCTTGAAGAGTCCTTGCAAAATAAGAAAGATACCGTGCGAGAAATTAGCGGAAACGAAGCGCGACTCTTGCTGCATCTGATGCATGAAATCTTGAAAGCGCTTGATCGGTCCAGCAATCTGAGAAGGAAAAAAAGCAGCGAACAGAGCAAAGTCGCGAAGGTTGCGAATTGGCTCGCTGCCTTTATAGACATCAGTGATGTAGTGAATAAATTCAAAGGTAAAGAAGGAAATTCCCAGCGGCAGAATAATTTGCAGAGCCGGTGTCTCCATGGGCTGCAAAGCATTGTTTGCGAAAAGAGGAGCGATCGATCTTGCGCTTTGGAAAAGAGCATCGAGCAGGAAATTAGTGTATTTGAAAAAGCACAGACAACCTAGATTGAAGATCAAACCTGTAATCAAAAGCGTCTTGCGTTTCGTGATTGCATTTCTACCCGGTTTTTCTTCGCTGGCGTTATTAGCTTCTGCAGGTAGCTCACATTTTGAGATGCTCAGACCAATAGCATAATTGGTCAGGGTTAAGGTCAGAAGCAAGAGACCGTAAGCCGGCATCCAGTGCATATAGAAGACGTAACTTGCGACCAGAAGCAACGTCTTGCGTAGCTGCTTCGGCATCAGCCAGTAAAGCAGGACGACGCTTGGAAGAAAGACCAGATAAGTGAGGCTATTGAAGAGCAAGGCGCTCGTCTCCATTTAGCCTTTGAATCCGGCACTCTGGCTGGAAATCAAGAGCCGCTAGATGATAGCACGAGGCAACTCGCGAAACCTTTTTGCCGTCACATTTACCAGTTTGTTTAGGGTCCGTCTCCGCAGAGTTTCCTCTCAGCAGGCAATCTTGCGCGGCTGAATAGCAGCACAGGGCAGCGTGGCAAGCGGGTAAGTTTTAACTCACAGTTACAGTTGCGTGGCTGCGCACCATTTCCTTGACGTGCCGGCAAATTGTTTCGAGTTGCGCATGGTCGCCGTATAAACGACTGAGCATGACACCACCTTCCATGGTCGAAACAAGAATCAGGGCGAATTGCGCGGCAGACATGTCTAACTTCATGTCACCGCTGTCGACGGCATCG
>CAJCHQ010000887.1 GCA_903970295.1 Bryobacterales bacterium | reverse complement strand
GGTTGTCACTTCAGCGATATTTCTCACCTGGGCTGTCAGGTTGCCTGCCATCAAATTCACATTATCAGTCAGTCCCTTCCAGGCACCGGTCACCCCTTGTACATCGGCTTGACCGCCCAGTTTTCCTTCTGTGCCCACCTCCCGGGCTACCCTCGTTACTTCGGCCGCAAATGACGAGAGCTGGTCAACCATTGTGTTGATTGTGTTTTTCAGCTCGAGGATCTCGCCTTTGACGTCCACTGTAATTTTCTTGGAGAGGTCACCGGTAGCCACCGCCGTCGTCACCTCGGCGATATTTCTCACCTGCGAGGTCAGGTTCGATGCCATGTAATTCACCGAGTCGGTCAAATCTCGCCAGGTTCCCGATACGCCTTTGACGTCCGCCTGACCGCCGAGTTTACCTTCCGTGCCCACCTCTCTGGCAACCCTCGTAACTTCTGCCGCGAACGACGAAAGCTGGTCAACCATTGTGTTGATTGTGTTTTTCAGCTCGAGGATTTCGCCTTTGACGTCGACCGTAATCTTCTTGGACAGATCGCCTTTGGCCACAGCGGTTGTGACGTCCGCGATATTTCTCACCTGTGAGGTGAGGTTCGAAGCCATGTAATTGACCGAGTCTGTCAGGTCTTTCCATGTACCAGACACGCCTTTCACATCCGCCTGACCGCCCAGCTTGCCCTCCGAGCCTACTTCTCGAGCAACCCGTGTTACTTCTGCCGCGAACGAAGAGAGCTGGTCGACCATTGTGTTGATCGTATTTTTCAGCTCGAGGATTTCACCTTTGACGTCGACTGTGATTTTTTTCGATAGATCACCTTTCGCCACAGCGGTTGTGACGTCTGCGATATTTCTTACTTGTGAGGTGAGATTTGAAGCCATGTAATTGACTGAGTCTGTCAAATCTTTCCAGGTGCCGGCAACGCCTTTGACTTGGGCCTGACCGCCCAGTTTTCCTTCAGTACCTACTTCGCGGGCAACCCGTGTCACTTCTGCCGCGAACGATGAAAGCTGGTCAACCATGACGTTAATCGTCTTTTTCAGTTCGAGAATTTCGCCTTTAACGTCAACGGTGATCTTCCTGGAAAGATCACCGTTTGCTACAGCTGTCGTCACGTCGGCGATATTTCTTACCTGGGCGGTCAAATTGCTCGCCATCGAATTTACGTTATCGGTCAGGTCCTTCCATGTCCCCGAAACCCCCTTAACTTGCGCCTGTCCACCGAGTTTCCCTTCCGTTCCGACTTCTCTTGCTACGCGAGTGACTTCTGAGGCAAATGATGAGAGCTGATCGACCATGACGTTGATCGTATTCTTCAGTTCTTGGATTTCGCCTCTGACATCGACTGTAATCTTCTTGGATAGATCGCCTTTAGCCACAGCGGTTGTCACTTCGGCGATATTTCTCACTTGAGCTGTGAGATTGCTTGCCATCGAGTTCACAGAATCGGTCAAATCTTTCCATGTACCAGAAACGCCTTTGACCTGTGCCTGACCACCGAGCTTACCTTCGGTTCCGACTTCCCGGGCAACACGGGTAACTTCGGAAGCGAACGATCCGAGCTGCTCGACCATTGTGTTGATTGTCTTGGCCGTGCGCAGGAACTCACCTCTGAGCGGACCACCTTCGATCTCCAGAGCCATGGTTTGGGACAAATCGCCTTTTGCCACTGCACCAATAACGCGAGCAACTTCAGTAGTCGGTCTGACAACATCGCCGACCAGGGTATTGATCGAATTGATGCATTCGGACCAACCCCCGGCTGCTGCACCCAGTGAAGCTCGCTGCGTGATTTTGCCTTGCTTGCCGACGACATCGCTGATGCGCGCCAACTCATGCTGCAGACCTTCGTTCAATTCGACGACATCGTTAAACGCAGCGGCAATTTCTCCGGCCAGCCCGGTTTGATCAAGGGGCAGACGCACACTGAAGTCACCACGAGCCATCAGGCGCAGCGCTTTCAGTAACTCCCTGGCATCAATCTTCTCCAGGGACGCGTTTGTGGAAATTGCCATTTAGTCCTCTCCTTATCCGTTGGTTTTGCCGGTTATTGCTCAGTCCGGCAAAATGCTCTAAAGCCTTGTAAATAGGTCACTGATAGCCGACACCTACGGTTAATTATGCCTCGCTCCCAGCCGAATCATGTACTGCTGCCAGCAACTTGGCACTAAAAAGTGCGATTTGCTCGGGCTGATAATGCCTGCTTTTTGCGGATTTGAACCCTCGACGGAAGAGCGGCCTCATCGGTTCCTGCAAGCACCAAATAAACAATGAGAAATCTAGCTAGATTTCTTATTTCGGGAAAAAGCCAGCCAGGACTGAATAACAGGCTGGATAGCAAGACTAGACAGCCGAACTGAACAGCAGTTTTGCCGGCGAAGGGAGCCAAAGCGGCCTGCCAGCTAAGAGAAAAATGGATTTGATTTCTTCTCCGACCAGATGCTCGTATCTGGACCGTGCCCGGTAATTACTCGGGTGCTGTCATCCAGCGTAAACAAGCGTCCGCGAATGGACTTCAGGATCGCATCTGATGAGCCGCCCCAAAGGTCGGTTCGGCCGATTGATTGTTGAAATAAAGTATCACCGGCAAAGAGCACGCTGTCTTGGTCTTCGCAACTAAAACAACTGCTCCCAGGCGAGTGTCCGGGCGTGAAAATTACTTTCGCTTTGTTTTTACCGACTTCGATCACTTCTTCATCGTTGAGATAATGGTCGATCGGCAGAGGCTGATCAGATTTGAAACCGAAGAGCGAACATTGCATGCCGAGCTTCTGATAAAGAAATTCGTCTTCTTTGTGCAAGCAGATTTTTGCACCGGTTTTTTCGCGCATCGCTCTAGAGCCCATGATGTGATCGAAGTGAGCGTGAGTGTGCAAAAGATATTTGACCGTCAATTTATTAGCTTCGCAGAAAGCCAGGATTTTATCGACGTCACCACCTGGATCAATGACTGCTGCCTCACCGGTTTCTGGACAACCAATGATCGAGCAATTGCATTGCAAGGGACCGACAGGAAAACTTTCTATGATCACAGGATTCTACTCAAACAATTCACTGACGGACGTATCGTCATGAATTCTGGCAATCGCTTCTCCTAACAGTTTGGCGACGCTCAGCTGCACAATTTTCTTGGAGATATTTTTCGGATCATGCGGAATCGAGTTGGTGACGATTAGCTTTTCAATTGGAGAATTATCGATGCGCTCATTCGCTGGACCCGACAATACTGCGTGCGTAGCGCAAGCATATATTGCCCGAGCGCCTTCTTTGCGGAGGAGCTCAGCACCTTTGACGAGCGTGCCGGCAGTGTCGACCATGTCATCGACCATGATCGCTACTTTGTTTTTGACATCGCCTACGACACTGTAGACTTCGGCAACGTTGTGAGCGCTGCGACGTTTGTCGATTATGGCGATTGGCGCATCATCGAGTTTCTTAGCGAAAGCCCTGGCACGCGAGACGCCGCCGACATCGGGACTGACGAGAACAACGTCTGATTGATTGAGGGCGCGAATGTATTCCAGAAGGACGGGGCTGGCATAAAGGTGATCGACGAGAATATTGAAGAAGCCCATGATTTGCGGCGCATGTAAGTCCAAAGCGACGACGCGTTGGGCACCGGAAGTAGTGAGCAGGTCAGCGATCAATTTGGCGGTGATTGCTTCTCTGCCGGCCGCTTTTCGGTCTTGCCGACCGTAGCCGTAGTAGGGAATTACGACAGTGATGCGCCCGGCTGATGCTCTTTTCAAAGCATCCAGCAAAATTAGCAACTCCATCAGATTTTCATTGACGGGAGAGCAGGTCGGTTGAATTACGAAACAATCGAGTCCACGAACACTGTCCTGGACCTGAACATAAATCTCACCGTCCGAGAAGGGGACGATTTTAACGGGAGCGACCGGAAGCTCGAGATATTCGGCAACTTCCCTGGCCAGTTCTGGGTTCGCTGTCCCCGAGAGGATCATCAGGCCGGACTTGCCACCTGAGTTGACGCGCTCTTGTCTCACCGGTAGCTGTGCAACCAAGTCCGTTCCTCCAGAGAGCTCACTAAGAGAATTGTAGAGAAGAATGGGATTCTAGAGAAGTCAATTCGCAGCGATGAGAGAATTTTAGCGCTACAAAAATGGGAATTCGCCGCTTATGCAGAGGTTTAGCGTCTCTTCCAGAACGCACTTAACATGCAGATAAGAAAGCCCTCCCTGGATGAACCCGGCGAAAGGTGGTCGGAGCGGCCCATCTGCAGAGAGCTCAATTGTCGCCCCATCAATGAAAGTACCGGCAGCCATGACAACCGGATCGGGATACCCGGGCATCTGTGACGGTTCCGGCGCCACGTGAGCGTTTACAGGCGAGCAGCGCTGAATCGCCCGGCAGAAGGCGATCAGCTTCGCGTCGGTTTTGAATTCGATTGCCTGAATTACATCAAATCGTTTCTCTAATGGATCGGGTTTGACGCTCAGTCCGAGTTCCATCATGACCTGAGCGAAGAGCATCACGCCTTTGACTGACTGGGCGACGACATTGGGTGCGAGGAAAAGTCCCTGCATGAGCAATCGATTTTGATTGAAAGTCAAGCCCAGGTGGCCGCCGATTCCAGGCGCCGTCAGCCGGTCGAGAGCCGAATCCACAGCGGATCTTCGGCCGGCAATGTATCCACCGCATATAGCCAGACCACCGCCAGGATTTTTGATTAAGGAACCGGCAATCAGGTCGGCCCCGACATTTGTCGGTTCATTGGCTTCGACGAATTCTCCATAGCAATTGTCAACGATGACCAGACATTGGGGATTGATTTTCTTGACCGCAGTCACGAGTCTGGCGATTTCAGCGTTGGCAAGCGTGCGTCTCTGAAATGAATAGCCGCGGGATTTCTGGATGTATGCTACCGCACATGGTGGCACGAGCTTGGCTCTCAATTTCTGATCCAAATCCTCATCCGAAGTCCAGTGCGGATCGAGTTCCAGCTGTTCGTATTCGACGCCCATAGCCCGCAAGGTGCCAGGTTTAGCATCGGGCAAACCGATCACCGACAACATGGTGTCGTAAGGCTTGCCGGTTAAAGCCACCATTTTCTGACCGTGAGACAGATTGCCGAATAAGGCGACTGCAATCGCGTGAGTGCCGGAGACAAAATGCATGCGCATTGCCGCTGCCTCGGCTTGCAGGGCATCAGCGAAGATTTCGTCCATGACTTCGCGAGCTCTGTCATGCATACCATAACCAGTTTTCTCGACAAAGAATTCTTCGGTCAAGCGATGAGTGCGCATAGCATCAAGAACGCGTCGATGATTAAGTGCAGCAATCTCATCGATTTCCAGAAATTTTTCTGACAGAGTTTTTTCGCCGTCGGCGATTAGTTTGCCGATGTCAAGCCGGGAAGTTTGCATATCTAACTCCTAGAACTGGCTGCAAATCTAACATGAGTGTGAAGCAAGTTCTGCAAATTCCATTGAACTTTTTTCGACCTCGCAACGTTTTATTTTGAAGAAAGACATGGAGGACAAAAAAATGCAATCGATTCATTTAGATGCATCAGGGGGCAAAGGCCGTGGTTTCAAACAAATGCTCAGCCACTTACAGAGGTTCGTGCTTTCCTGCATTTGCCTCGAAAATTGCCGGATGTGCGGCAAAGAATTGTCACTTGCTGGCGAACTTGAAGAGCCTAGAGCGCCAGAAGAACAAAATCAGAATATCTGCGAATTACCCCAGGGAAGCTCTGGCAGAATTCGCCAGCGACATTCGCACGCAGCCTCGAGCGCAGCCGATGTGGCCCTTTCGGCGATCTGCGTGGCAGCTGTTCGCCCCGCTTTTTTAAAAACATCTGGCTGTCGCACTTACTTTCCAAGATTTTCAGAATGCTTATGTTCTGAATGCTGGCACGTTCTGAAAATCGATTTACCGCTGATCGCTTTTTGCCCACTTGATCGTGGTAAGCAGTCGACGTTGCCGATCGCCAGCGGCTCTGCTTATGAAGGGAAGCTCAAAGATCTGATTAGCGAATTCAAGTACGAAGGTGAGCGCTTGCTAGCTCAAGATCTGGCTTGCGTCATGGTCAACGCCTGGTCGTCGTTATGCGAGTATTTGCCGCCGGGCAAACTTTTGATCGTGCCCGTGCCCTTGCACTGGCAAAGGAAGCACACTCGCGGCTTCAATCAGTCGGAATTATTGGCCAAAGAACTCGCTACTACTGTTGGTGCTCCAGTTGCCAGTCGAGCAATAACCCGAGTAAAGAGCACGAAGCCACAACAGAAGCTCGGTAGAACCGAGCGACTCGACAACATTAGAGGAGCCTTCGCCGGCAACCCAAATATGCTCAAAGGCAAAATAATAGTTCTCGTAGATGACGTTTGCACATCTGGTGCCACGCTTGTCGAATGCGCGGAAGAAGCACTTCGCTGCGGGGCTTCGAGCGTCGCAGCTATAACTATCGCCCGGGCGATCCTATTCGCTAGCGCGGCATCGAATCGCTGACATTCAATTCCTTGAACAGAAATGCCCACTTGTCAGTCGCTTCATCAATCACTTTTTCTGTTGATTTGCCATGACCATGACCAGCTTTGCTATCGATCCGAATCAGAATCGGATTCGAGCAACCCTGAGCGGCTTGCATTGCCGCTGCAAATTTGAAGCTGTGTCCGGGCACAACCCGATCGTCATGATCGGCAGTCGTGACTAAAGTAGCCGGATAGCATGTTCCTTTTTTGATGTGGTGCAAGGGCGAGTACGCATAGAGGATCTTGAAGTCATCTGCGTTTTCAGGCGTGCCGTACTCTTGAGTCCAGCCCCAGCCGACTGTGAATTTGTTGAAGCGAAGCATGTCCATCACGCCGACAGCCGGCACTGCAGCGGCGAAAAGATCGGGACGCTGGGTTTCACAGGCACCGACAAGAAGGCCGCCGTTGCTACCGCCACCGATTGCGAGCTTTTCTTTCGACGTGTATTTCTCCTTGATCAAAGTTTCGCCGGCAGCAATGAAATCATCAAAGACATTCTGCTTGTTTTTCTTCATGCCACCTTCGTGCCAGGCTTCTCCATACTCGCCGCCACCGCGCAGGGTGGGAATTGCCAGGATGCCACCCGACTCCATCCAGAAAAGATTGCTAGCCGAAAAGCTGGGCGTTAGTGAAATCTTGAAGCCACCATATCCGTATAGGTAGGTGGGATTGTTTCCGTCTTTTTTCAAACCTTTTTTGTAGCTGACAAACATTGGCACTTTGGTGCCATCTTTGCTCTGATAAAAAACTTGCTCGGTTGTGAAATCGTCGCCGTTGAATTTGCACTTCGGTTTGAAAAAGACGGTTTGCGATCCGTCGGCTAAATTGTAGTGAAAAATTGTCGCCGGAGAATTGAAACTCGTATATAGATAGTACGTGTCTTTGTCCGTCTGCTTTCCGGCAAAACCAGAGGCGGTGCCGAAGCCAGGCAAAGCCAACTGACGCTCGAACTGACCTTTCAAATCATCAATTTTGACGACATTATAAGCATCTTTGAGATAGCGACAAATCAATTTGTTGTCGATGATCGATGCCTCTTCGAGAGTGTCTCCAGTCTCCTTGATCAATTCAGTGGTGGCAAAACTGCCTGCCGGTTGATTGCCCGCACTCAAATTTTTCAAGTCGACTGTGAGCAACCGACCTTTCGGCGCCTCTTCGTCACTGAGAAAATAAAAAGTGGTGCCAACATTGCCGACCGGTTGATACATCGCTTTGCCGACAGGAAATATCTCAACCAATTTGTTCGCCGCATCACTCAGATCCTGGACGAGAATTCCGTATTTGGGTGATGTTCCTTTCGACTCGATTACAGTCAAATATTTGCCGTCGTCACTGATCATTGGGTCAAGCGATATTTCTTTGTCGTCCTTCCTCTCGAAAATCAGCTTGTCCTCTGACTGCAAAGTGCCAAGCTTGTGGAAAAACAGTTTTTGATAATAGTTCGCGGCCTGCATTTCGGTGCCGGGCGCCGGCTCGTCGTACCGCGAATAATAAAGTCCTTTGCCATCCAGGGTGAAAGCCGACTCTCCATTTTTGATCCACTTCAATAGATCGGGGCGATCTTCGCCTGTGTTCACATCTTTGATGTGCCAGATCTGCCAGTCTGAACCTGAAGCAGCCAGTCCGTAAGCCAATAATTTGCCATCGTCGGAAATCTCGTAGTTGGCCAGATCAACTGTGCCGTCGCTCGATAATTTGTTGGGATCGAGCAAAACGCGAGCTTGTCCTTTCGGCAAATCTTGTACATATAGAACGTTCTGATTTTGCAAGCCGTCGTTTTTGGTGAAGAACAGACGCTCGCCCCTCTTAACTGGGACATTGCAGCGCTCGTAATTCCACAGTTCGGTCAAGCGGGTTTTGATCGCCTTGCGTGCTGGAATTTGCTCCAGGTACGCCTGCGTGACAGCATTTTCGCGCTTGACCCAGGCTTCGGTTTTGGGTGAATAGGTGTCTTCCAGCCATCTATATGGGTCTGATACCGAAACGCCATTGTAGTTATCCACAGTTTCGCTCTTCTCGGTCTCTGGATAAACGAGAAAAGCCGGCGGTGCGGCGTTGGCGGCCCGCCCAGCGGTGGCATAGCCAGGCAGAGTTGCTAAGACCGTCAAAACTACGCTCAGAGCGATGACGCCGAATGTTCTGGGCTTTGACATTTGCACATATCCAAAGAGGGGAAATCAGTGCAGGTAAGAGTATCACTCCCCCGAGTGCGGATTGGTTTACAGGCGAACGTCAATCAAGAAGTTTGTGACAAACGCTCGATCAGCGCAAGAGCCTCGTCTGCACGGGATGAAGGGACAAAAAGATGGTCGTGGTAGAAAGCTGAGACAGGATTAACAGGGATGCCGGCGGTGGCCAGACTTTGGGTAATCGCGGCGAGAAAGCCTACAGCTTGCAAGTCAGAAATGACTTTGCAGGTGATCAAAGACCAAATTTCCGAGTAACTCAAATTCTCTTCGTCTGCACGCGATTGTTCCAAGATCAGAGATATGCCCTCTTCTTCACGAAAAAGACAAAGCGCTCTCCCTGACAGCGGAGCAGCCTCGTCAGGCGCCACTGTGCAGAATACGTATTGCCCAGAGAGCAGTTGCGGCTTTATGTTACGGAGTAACTTGGTCAAATCTATCTCTGGCATAAGCGAAACCTTCGCGTCTTTTTCAAGAAAAAGAAGTAGCGCAAACTCCTAAATCGCTGCCACAGTTTCTTTCAATACACCGGTCAAAATTTCAATCGCAGTCGCAATTTCTTCATCTGTGACCGTCAACGGTGGCAGAAAACGGATGACGTTTTCTCCGGCGCCGACAAGGAGCAAACCGCGCTCGGCGCACAGTTTGATTACAGGTTTGGAGGCAGTAGACAGCTCGATTCCCTTCATCAGGCCGAGGCCGCGCACGGCTCGAACGCCGAAGGACGGATCGTCTTTCAATCTCAGCAGGGCGTCGGTCAAAACCTGACTTTTGCTCTCGACCGATGCTAAAAAGTCCGGCTGCCGAATTTTTTTTACGCAAGTTAAACCGGCTGCAGTCGCTAGCGGGTTGCCGCCAAATGTGGTGCCGTGATCGCCTGGCTTGAAGGTGGCAGCGACATGCTCTTTTGCCAGAAAGGCGCCGATCGGAAAGCCGCCGCCGAGCCCCTTGGCTAGAGCGACGATGTCCGGCTCGACGCCAAAGTGTTCGTAAGCGAAGAATTTTCCGGAGCGGCCAACTCCACACTGGATTTCGTCGAAGATCAAAACAATATTTTGCGCCGTACAAAGATCGCGCACTTTCTTCAAGAATGTCGGATCGACTGGATGAACGCCGCCCTCGCCTTGCACGGGCTCTATGATAATGGCCGCGACAGTGCTCAAATCGACGCTCAAAATCGAAGCGAAATCATCGAATGCGACCGTCTGAAATTGCGGCACGAGTGGATGGTAACCTTCTTGATATTTAGTCTGCGCTGTAGCCGAGAGGGCTCCATATGTACGACCATGGAATGAATTGCTCATCGTTAAAATCGTGGTACAAGCATCGCCCTTGTGCGCCTTAGCGTATTTACGGCTTAGCTTCAAAGCTCCCTCGACCGCTTCGGCTCCGCTGTTGCAAAAGAATGCTCGGTCAAAAGCACTATCTGCCACAAGCTTTTCAGCTAATTCGATCGCCGGCAGATTGAAGTAAAGATTGGAACAATGAGTCAGCGACTGCAGCTGTTGCGTCAGAGCTTGGACATAGTCGGGATGACAGTGACCGAGCGAATTGACAGCAATGCCGGCGGTGAAATCCAGATATTTTTTGCCGTTCACATCTTTTACGTATGCGCCTTGCCCTTGTTGCAAAACAATTTGGTTGGTGGCGTAAGTGTTCATCAGAACCTTGCCCGCTCTTTCAATCCATTCTTTTTGCAGATCGACGACAACCTCAGTATTCATCAATTATCTCCAGTGATTAAAGTGCCGATTTCTGCCGGCATGATAAATCCATTGAGCAAGGCATGCGGTTCGAAACTATTAAGTATGGCAATCCGTTCGACACCGTTATTAATGGCTGCAACACAGCTTTTGATCTTCGGAAGCATGCCACCGGAAACGGTGCCCTGGTCGATTAAAGTTTGAGCGGCTTGCGGAGTCACATGCCCGATTCGAGAGCTTGAGTCGTTGCAATCTTCTAGCAATCCCGGCACGTCAGTCATAAAAATCAATCCATCTGCTTGCATGCAAGTGGCGAGCGCGAGAGCCGCATGGTCGGCATTGATGTTGTAAAAATGACCGACTGCATCCATACCGAGTGGCGAAACAATGGGAATCCACCCGGCATAAACCCAGCTTTCCAGCATGCCGGCATCCACTCCGACAATTTCGCCCACCCAACCCAGATCGACTTTACCGTCAGACTTGTCGACCAGCGCCATTTTTTCGGTTAAAAATGGATTCGCCGATTTCGAACAAAAGCTGAGCGCATTGGCGCCTTTTTGCCGAAACTTTTCACTCAGGTATTCATTGATACCAGTAAAAACGTCGACGGCTACAGATAAGGTTTCTGAGTCTGTGACGCGCAAACCGTTGACCTTCTCAGTCTTTTTACCAATGGCTGACAGACGGTCGTTGACTGCAGTGCCACCACCATGAACAACAATCACATGCACCCCGGCGTTCGCCAGAGCAATGGTGTCGTCAACCAGCGCGTCTAATACTTGCTCGTCACCGATTGCGTTGCCGCCAAATTTGACTACTACTACTTGTCCCTCAGCCAGTTTCAAAGAATCTGCAATTTTGTTGAGGACGAATGGTCCGACAACTGGTTCGACCATCGGCGCTAGAGTAAGCATCGGAGCCGGAAAAGTAGTGTCGTCGATGACGAGAGTTTTCATTTTTGTTAGAGAGGCCGCCATTGTTGTCACCTATGCCTATGTTCTGTATGCGCCGTTAATCCGCACGTATTCATAACTGAGATCGCAGCCCCAGGCTGTTGCCTGACTGAGTCCATCTTTCATATCGATGTCAATGACGATCTGCTTTTCAGCCAAAACCGCTTTAGCCAATATCTCATTGACGACAACGGGTTCTCCTTGTCGCATCAATTCGAGTTTGCCGCCAGCACTTTCGATCGCAATCGAAACCACTTCAGGTTGAAATTGAACGCCGCTGTAACCCATCGCACAAATGATTCTGCCCCAATTGGCATCTTCACCAAAGAAAGCAGTTTTGACCAGACTGGATGAAACAATTGAACGGGCAAGTTTGCGAGCATCCTCAAGGCTTGCGGCGTGGCTGACTTTTACTTCCAAAAATTTGGTTGCACCTTCTCCATCCTTGACGATGGACGTAGCCAAACCTGTGTTGATCTGCTTCAGTGCATGGCAAAAAGCAAAATAGCCCTCGTCTTCTGTCTCGATCAATTTGTTTCCAGCTTTGCCGTTAGCCATGATCGAAACCATGTCATTGGTGCTGGTATCACCATCTACTGAAATCATATTGTAGGTTTCAGCGGTGCTGTCTTTGAGAGCCTTGTTCAACATGACCGAAGAAATATTCAAATCAGTCGTGAGGAAGCTGAGCATCGTCGCCATGTTTGGATGAATCATACCGCTGCCTTTAGCCATGGCACCGATCACGACTTTCTTGCCGCCGACTTCGAATTCGACTGATGTTTGTTTGACGTAGGTGTCAGTAGTCATGATCGCTTCAGCGGCGTCGAGACCTGACGGCAACGACTTGTCCAATTGCTTGCAAGTGCTAGTTATGCCTTCTTTGATCAACTGGATAGGCAACTGCACACCAATCACTCCGGTCGAGGCGATAATGATTTCTTCAGCCGAGACGCCCATGCCTTCAGCATAAGTCGCTGCCATGATCTCGGCATTGATCATGCCTTCTTCACCTGTGCAGGCATTAGCATTGCCACTGTTAACGACGATGCCACGCACGACTTGAGAATTAGCGACGACTTTTTGATTCCACAAAATCGGCGCCGCTTTCATGACGTTGGTCGTAAAGACACAAGCAATCTGAGCCGGCACTTCGCTCCAGATCAAAGCCAAATCTTTCTTCTTGCGCTTGACTCCGACGTGAGCGCCGGCAGCCATGAACCCCTGGGGACTGGTGACGCCACCAGCCTTAGTGCTAGCGATTACTAGACAATCACTGCCATTAATATTCTTGACATCAAGCGTATCGTTTTCGCAAACCGAAACGCTACTGACAGGAAGGGTCTTGATCTGAAGGGCTGCTGCTGATTTCACTTTGATTCTCCTGAACTGCAAAAAATTGGCCTAAAAAAAATCCCCGAATGCTTCATTAGCACTCGGGGATAAATAACCGGTCAGGTTGAGACGTCAACACAGCCTAATTAATCCCGAGCGCGCTAAGCGTCGTCGCGGGAATCGTCGGCTATTACTATTCTGTTTTGCGCTCGAAGCGAACATTGGAATACTGCCTCACTTACTACTCGAACATTACAACCTTGGCCTTCGCGCTGTCAACATTTTCTAACAATTCATCACGCGGGGAAGATCGCGGACTGCTTCAAACCTGTCGTCTCCGGCCAGCCGAACATCAAATTCATATTCTGAATCGCCTGTCCGGCTGCGCCCTTGATCAGGTTATCGAGGGCGCCCACAGCAATTACACGTTTGGTTCGTTGATCAATCGCCATCCCTATATCGCAAAAATTCGATCCTTTTACCCAACGAGTTTCCGGAAATTTGTAGATCTCGTCAGTCGGTGAAAACAGCCTGACGAAATACTCGTCACCGAAGAATGACTCGTAGACTGCAAAGAGTTCTGCCGTCGACATCAAGCTCTTCAGTGAGGCGTAAGCGGTGACAAGAATGCCTCGGTTCATGGGCACGAGGTGTGGCGTGAATGAGACGCGAAAATCAGTTTTGCTGCAGGCTGCGAGTTGTTGTTCGATCTCGGGAGTGTGTCTGTGGCCAGCAACTTTGTAGGCCTTAATCGACTCATTACATTCGTTGAAATGTGTGCCCAATTCAAGCGATCTTCCCGCGCCTGAAACACCTGATTTGGCATCGATGACAATCGAATCGGGGTCGATTAATTTGTGTGACAAAAGCGGTGCCAGAGTCAGGATCGAACAAGTAGCATAGCAACCCGGATTGGCAATCAAGCGAGCCTTCTTGATCTGGTCGCGAGTGAGCTCAGGTAAGCCATATACAGCTTCTTGCAAAAGCTCGGGGTTCGGATGTTTAAAGTCATACCATTCTTGGTAATCAGAGACGTCGTGCAAGCGAAAATCGCCACCGAGATCGATGATTCTACATTTTTGCAAAACTTCTGCAGTGACCCTGCTTGCAGCATGACCGTGGGGCAAGGCAAGAAAAATCAAATCGACTTCGCCTGCTAATTGCTCGAGATTTGCATCTGCACAAACCAGATCGCTCACCTTCTGAAATCCAGGATATACAGAAGCCAAACTCTTACCCGCGTAAGTGTTGGAAACGGCCGTGTGCATTTCCACTTTTTCATGCTGAAGCAGGAGCCTGATCAGCTCCTGCCCCGTGTAACCAGTAGAACCAACAACAGCGACTTTCATTTTTGTTGACTGGCGCCGAGCAAATATTTTTGCAAAGCTTGCTTGACCAGATCGACGCCGGTGCTACCGGGCGATTGTTTTGCTTGCACTGACTTAGCGGGATCGAACAAAGCAAATACACCGGCATCGAATTCGGGACACTGCTTTTGCAATTGAGGCAGTGTCAATTTGTTCAAAGGCATTTGAGCGTCGCGAGCGAAAGTTACTAGTTGCGAAATCTTTTCGTGGGCTTGTCTGAACGGCACACCCTGTTGAACCAGGTATTCAACCAGGTCGGTTGTCATCATGCCCGGATCAGAAGCGGCCTTTAGCGTGTTCTCTTTATTGACGGTCAAATTATTGATCGCCACGCTCATCACTTCCAGAGCACCGCACAATTCTTTTGCCACTCGGATAGCCGGTGGCTTGGTCTCTTGCAAGTCGCGATTGTAACCAAGGGGCAAGCCCTTCAGCGTCGTCAAAATATTGACCAACTCACCGAATATCGCGCCGGCTTTTCCTCTCACCAATTCGACTGGATCGGGATTCTTCTTTTGCGGCATCAGACTCGAGGCTGTTGTCACACAATCGGCGAACTGGATAAAACCGAATTCCTGGCTAGCCCAAATGATCAGCGTTTCGGCCAGTTGAGAGAGATGCACTGAAGTAAGAGATGATGCAAATAAAAATTCTGCGACGAAATCTCGATCGCTGACGGCATCGATTGAATTGGCAAAAACTGCCGGCAGACCAAGCTTAGCGGCACTGAAATCCGGTTCGATCGGCAATGAAGTGCCAGCCTGGGCGCCGGCTCCTAGAGGTGATACTGCCGTCCTTTTCCAGGCATCTTCGAACCGGCCGTGATCGCGCTCGAGCATCTGAATAAACGCCAGCATCGAGTGAGCAAAAAGAACTGGCTGTGCTCGTTGCAGATGCGTATAGCCCGGCATGACAACATCGAGATTTTGCCAGGCACATTGGGCCAAAGACGCTTGCAGGTTCTCGATCAACATCTTGACGATGCCTATCTGAGACAGAACATAAAGTCTGATGTCGAGAGCGACTTGATCGTTTCGGCTTCTAGCCGTATGCAGACGCAGAGCGTCTTCACCGATCAATTTCTCCAACTGCTTCTCGACATTCATATGAACATCTTCATGGGCTGGATTCAGCTTGAACTCGCCGGCACGCGCTTGAGCCAGAATTTGTTCCAATCCGCAAACAATGTTCTTGCCTTGCGCCTCAGTCAGCAATCCGACTTTCGTCAGCATCTGAGCATGAGCGATACTGCCTGTGATGTCCGCCTCCACCAGCGCTTCATCAGCGCCGACGGAGGCGACAAAGTCGCTGACTGCTTGATCAAGCTGTTGGTTGAAGGCTTTTCGCAAAACTTGCATGCTTTTGGCTCCATGTGGAAAGTCTTAAACCATTGATGTTGATGAATCCACCAGAATCAGCGGTGTTGAAACTGGACATATTCTCGAAGCTGGACATATTTTCGCTATAGAGAGACTGCGCCGATTGTCTGGCCACAACCATCGAATTGCCTTTGTACATTTTGATCTTGGCTATGCCTGTGACATACTGCTGACTTTCTTTGACGAAACTGCGGAGAAGCTGCGCTTCGGGAGCGAACCAGAAGCCGTTGTAGGTGATCTCGGCAATTTTCAAAGCCAACGATTCTTTCAAATGCGCGACTTCTTTGTCGAGAACAAGCGATTCGATCGCCCGGTGAGCTTGCAAGAGAATGGTGACGCCGGGCGTCTCGTAAATGCCGCGGGATTTGATGCCCACAAAACGATTTTCGACCAGATCGATTCTGCCGACACCATGATTCGCAGCCAGTTCATTCGCTTTTTCGAGCAAAGCTACAGGCGATAATTTTTCGCCATTAATGGCTACAGGAACGCCTTCGAGATATTCGATCGTGACGAATTCAGCTTCGTCAGGAGCATCTTCGGCAGACTTGGTCCAGAGATAAATATCTTCCGGGGCTTCGGTCCAGGGGTTTTCCAGGATGCCACCTTCGTAGCTTATGTGCATCAAATTGGCGTCCATCGAATATGGCTTTTCTTTGCACACAGGCAAGGGAATGCCATGTTTTTCGGCGAAGCCGAAAAGTTCGCTTCTGCCACCAAATTCCCATTCGCGCCAGGGAGCGATCACTTTCAGTTGCGGGGCTAATGATTTGACCGTCAATTCGAAACGAACCTGATCGTTACCTTTGCCGGTGGCGCCATGCGCAATATAATCGCAGCCTTCACGCAATGCCGCTTCCACCATGCCTTTAGCGATACACGGTCTGGCCAGAGATGTGCCCATCAGATAGACATTTTCGTAGGTGGCGTTAGCTTGAATGGAAGGGAAAATATATTCTTTGACGAATTCGGCTTTCAAATCATCGACGATGCACTTTTCGGCGCCAGTCTTGAGAGCCTTGGCGCAGACTGCTTTGAGATCCTCGTTTTGACCGACGTCAGCACAATAGGCAATGACAGGCACCGCATATTTTTCCTTCAACCAGGCCAAAATACACGATGTATCGAGCCCACCACTGTATGCCAACAAGATCTTCTTCATCATTACCTCCAAAATTTGTGTGTTAGTTGATTGGGTTCGCGATGACGCGCGAATCTTTAAAGAATCAGAGACAAAATTGCCTTTTGGGCATGCAAGCGGTTTTCCGCTTGATCGAAAACTACAGATTGAGGACCATCGATGACGCTGGCGGAAATTTCCAAGCCCCGATGGGCAGGCAGACAATGCATGACGATCGCGTCCGATTTGGCGTGGGCAAGCAATTCGTCATTGACTTGAAAATTAGCAAAAGCTTTCTCGCGTTTGGCTGATTCTAATTCTTGTCCCATCGAAGTCCAGACATCCGTGTAAACAGCATCGGCGTCCTTCACGGCCTCAACCGGATCATGGGTCAAAGTCAGCTCGGCGCCTGATTCTTCCGCAAACTTCAAAGCTTTCACCCAGATTGAAGCATTCGGTTGATAGTTGGGTGGGCAAGCTATTGCAAAGTCTGTACCGAGCTTGGCGGCGGTCAACATGAGCGAGTTGGCTACATTATTAGCGTCACCGACATAAGCGAGCTTAATGCCTTTGAGGCTGCCTTTCTTCTCCAACAGGGTTTGGAAATCAGCGAGAGCCTGGCACGGATGCTCCTGATCGCTTAAGCCGTTGACGACAGGAATATTGGCAGAAGCAGCCAGACTAACCACAGTTTCGTGATCGAAAGTCCTAGCCATGATGCCATCCACCCAACGCTCGAGATTTTGACCGACGTCGGCGACTGTCTCACGCTCACCAAGCTTTCCTTCCAAATAAATGGCGTGACCACCGAGCTGGGTCATGCCGGCTTCGAAAGTGACCCGTGTGCGCAGAGACGGCTTCTCGAAGAGCATTGCTAGAGTCTGACCTTTGGCAAAGGATGTTTGCGTTTCGTCGAATTTGCTCAATTTCAAGCGAGCCGCGACATCTAGAATCAGAAGCAACTCGGCGGCACTCAACTGCTCGATGCCGAGCACGTCCTTGCCCCGCAGCGTCTGCTCAGCCAATACATCGCCAATCAATGTCTTGCCTTGCGGGCTGGCCATGCGCTGCGAGTAGGCGTTTTGCGTTGACTTCTTTTCTGGGAATGTCACAGCCATGTCTTTCTCTCCTTCAAACTGAATGCAAAAAAAATCCCCGAGTCGTACAACCCGGGGAGATAACTTCGATTATGGTGCTAAATCAGCTACGCCATACCGGCCCCGAGTTCAAAGAAATCGCGGCTTCGTCGGTTAAGGCTGGCGTTTAAGTTCATAGCTGAATACATTTTGGCGGGCACTCAAAGAATCTCTAAGCACGTTACAGTGGATCGGTCGGATCTGTCAACTCTAACGTTGTGATTCGTTAACTGAGAGGGTGGAGTGAGAGTTAGGTCTCGATCAGGCAGACTTCACGCGGGTTCTGGACCTGCAATCCAGTTATCTTGTCTGCTTTGCCCTTGCTTTGAGTAATGAGCCAGACAGCCGTGAGCAATAACACTGCGCCAATAACCGTTTTAGACGTCACTGCTTCACCGGCAAGCGACCAGCCTAAAAACACAGCGACGACAGGATTGACATACGCATAAGTCGACAGCAGTTTCGGATCGACGATTTGGAGCAACCAGGCGTATGCCGAAAACGCAATCATCGAACCGAACACGATCAAATACAAGAAAGCTAAACCAGCCTTGAGCGTAAGACTGAAATGTTGGAAGTAAGAAAATTCGCCAGTGAAGAATGCTGGTACGAACAAAAACAAACCGGCAAAAATCATCTCCATACCCGCTGCTAATTGCAGAGAAGAGGGTAATTTAGCCGACCTGGCGTAAACTGCCCCTGCCGCTGAACCGATGCAACCAAGCAAGACTAGGCTGACGCCACCCAGATCGACCGACTGTTGCAAGCCCAGACGTTCCAGACCAATGAGAAACATCAGCCCGGTACAACCCAGGATTAGACCGGCGACGACTTTCCATGAGGGAGCAGTGCCGCCTGGCAGCACCCACTGAATCAGAACTATATACACAGGTACGGCTGTCACCAGAAGTGATACCAGCCCAGTCGATACGGTGCGTTCAGCCAGGACGACACCTGTACTACCTAAGACAAGTAGGAAAAGACCCTGCAGCGCTGTCGGCAGGATGTGCGCTTTTTCCGGTCTGGGAGCGCCTCGCAGGCGCATCCAACTATACATAATGATTCCAGCAATCGTAAATCGGCTAGCCAGCATCAAAAATGGTGGCAGGCTTTCGAGCGTGAAGCGAATTGCTATATACGTCGATCCCCAGATCAAGTAGATGGCGGCAAAAGCCAGAATTAGTCGGAGGCGATCTTTTGTTACTCGTGATTCCATCGGGACACCTGATACGCTTTCCGTAAGCGTTTATTTCGACTCAAATAATAATGGTTGCCACCACTCGGTGACGAGAAGCGATGACGATTCGGTACAAAAATTAGATTCTGTTGTGTCATGCTTCATTAGATAATAGCTGAAAGCAGGCTCAGGAGAGATATACTCGGAAAAGCGCCTTCGGGCTAACGCGAGTGCAACCCGCTCTTCAAGCTCGCAAAAGAGTCGGTTGTTGTCCGCAATTAATCAGCGGTATAGCGAAAAACTACATGCGGAGTTATGAAAATCAGTAAGTCATATATCAAATCGTGACTGCAGAACACCGCTGATCGTCGATTCAAAGCGACGGCGATCGATTTCGACAACAAAGGTTTCGAAAAAGCACTTCATTGGTTGAAAACGCTCGATCTCACTAAACCAATTGATTTAGCGGAACGCCATTACTTGAAAGCGCTTTGTTTGCAAGCACTGGGTCGGTTTAACGAAAGTCGACACGAATACGAGTGCGCTTCCAGACACTGTAGGGATTTTGTTTTGCTCAAAAAAGTGGAAATTGGGAAGCTGTACTGTCGAAATGTCGGCTATGTAATCTAGAAGAGCCCATGATTTACTGTATGCTTAACCTTTGAGTAATCAACGCGGAAACGTGATTGCTAAACATTTGTCCTTCCATACACCATGCAATTTAAACTCACGCATACCTTTTGGAATCTAGCGACCGCTGTAGCAGCATCATTTATCGTAGCCACCAGCGCGACACACGCTGGTTCTAAGCCTGATCTAAAGCCGCAGTACAAAGCATCCAGTAAACAAGAACAAACCTTGCCCTGGCTACGCAAGTCAGCCAGAAAAAAATTCAAAGCAGCGGCGACCGACTTCGACAACAAAAATTTCGAAGAAGCGCTTCGCAAGCTAGCACTTCTCAAACTCAACAAGCGCAGAGACATAGCCGAGCGGCACTATCTCAAAGCAATCTGCTACCAGGCGCTCGGTCAATTCAGTGATAGCCAAAACGAATTCGACTGGGTTACACAGCATTGCCCAGATTCACTTTTGCTCGAAAAAGTGCTACTCGGAAGACTGCAGGTAGCAAAACAATCAACCGACATTCTTGCGACGCAAATAACCGGCCCGTTCAAAATTATTTTTGATCCCAAAGCACTTGCGTGGCATGGCGTACCAGTGCCTGGGTATCCAGCGCATGCCGTGCCGAATTCGACTTTCGAACCGCGCTTCGACATGCCGAAAACCGAAGCTAAGTAAGCACTTATCCGATTCGTAATACAAGAGTGGCGTTTCCGTAAAAACCGCCAGAGATCTGTTACTCTTGCCTAAAATCGAGACTCGGAGCTGTTCAGTTAAATGAATACAACTCGCGGTAATCGCGCTAAAGAATTGACAACAGCTTTCTTGGATCTGGCTCGAGTCCGAATTGCAGTGATGGTTGTCATATCATGCGCTGTTGGTTTTGTGCTCGCATACAGGGGCAGTTTTGATTTCTTACAGTTTGCATTGGCCTCGGTCGGAACCGGCTTGCTGAGCAGCGGTTCATGCGCAATCAACTGTTATATCGAGCGCGATCTCGACGCGATGATGCCGCGAACTGCACAGAGGCCGATTCCTGCCGGTGTGATTTCAGCGCAGGGAGCATTGCTGTTTGGCTTGTTTTTGATTGTTTGCGGTGCTCTTATGCTACTTCGAGTTAATACCATCTGTGTCACACTCGGGTTAGCGGCCGCTGCTATCTACCTGGGCATGTACACACCAGCGAAACGCTGGACTTGGCTTAATACATCAATTGGAGCAGTGCCTGGGGCAATTCCCCCGCTCATCGGTTGGGCAGCCGCATCAGGCACTGTCGGACTGGGCGGTTGGATTCTCTTTGCCATGTTATTCATCTGGCAGCACACTCATTTTTTGCCAATCGCCTGGTTGTTCAGAAACGACTATCGGGCAGCAGGTTTCAAAATGTTGCCTGCGCTGGAAAATAGCGGGGAAAAGACTTTTGCTTTGACGATAGCAACGGCTATTCTTTTGCTCCCGCTGTCGGCATCGCTTTACTGGAGCGGTAATCCATTTGCTGGACCAGCCTACGGTCTGGCTGCGCTGATCGGTGGTTTGACATTGATTTCAAGCTCGGTTAAGTGGCGGCAAAATCCTTCGCGCGAAGGTGCTCGCAAAGTTCTCTTCGTGAGCCTCTTGTACCTGCCGGCACTTTTCATTGGAGTGGTCGTTGACCGGGTGTGGCGATGGACATAAAAAACGCTGACCTGACTACAATCTTCAACGTTGCCACTATGCAGAACAAGTGGATTGTCGACTTGCACTGGTTCACGCTGGCAATTTGCGCCATGATTTTTTTAGTGGTGACTGGACTCTTAATTGCTGTCATAGCCAAATTCAAAACGCCCGAAAACGATGACGGTAGCGAGCCCAAACAAACTCGCGGCAACGCTCGCTTAGAATTTACATGGACAGCAATTCCACTTCTGATCGTGATCATTCTCGGTGTGCTGACTGCAATTACGATGCTGGTCGTCAGTCCGCCGGTCGGCACAAAAAAGCCAGACCTCGTGGTAATTGGGCACCAGTGGTGGTGGGAATATCAATACCCTAAGTATGGCGTTACCACAGCTAATGAATTCTACTTGCCGGTGGACAAGAACGCCCTGATCGAAGTACGCGCGGCAGACGTAGTGCACTCTTTCTGGGTGGCAGCGTTTGGTCAAAAGATGGATGCAATTCCGGGACATCCAACGAACATGTGGATTCACCCGACCAAAAAAGGTCTTTTCCTCGGCACCTGCTCCGAGTATTGCGGCGCCCAACATGGACTGATGAGAATCCTGGCCAATGTGGTCTCTCAGGAAGAATTCGAAACCTGGATCAAAGCGCAAGCGGCAATGCCGCCCGTGTCAATCGAGCCCGCCGTCGTGCACGGCAAAGAGCTGTTCAATGCGGCCACGTGCGTACAGTGCCACGCGATCGGCGGCAACATAGACGCCAAGGCGCTGATCGGACCGAACCTGACCCACATCGCGCAACGCAAAACGCTTGGCGCCGGCGTACTGGAGAACAACACCGAAAACCTCGCAAAGTGGATTCAAAATCCACAGACATTCAAGCCAGGGGTGAACATGCCCGAAATGCGCGTGACGGACGAACAAGCGCATGACATCGCACTCTACTTGGAGAGCCTGAAATGACCCAGAGCGCATTAAAACATCCCGAGAAGCTAGTCAATTGGGTAGCAGAAGTGCCTGAATATCAGGGCATTTTGAGCTGGATAACTTCAATCGACCACAAGCAACTCGGTCTTTTGTACATAATGTCTGCATTCGGTTTCCTGGTTGTCGGCGCCCTGCTCGGGCTGACCATTCGCATGCAATTGATGTTTCCGATGGCCCATGTAGTTTCGCAAGAAGCCTACAACCAGATATTTACCATGCACGGCACGACAATGATATTTTTTGTGGGAATGCCTTTGCTGTTCGGCTTTGCTGTGTATTTGACGCCCTTGATGATCGGGGCGCGAGACATGGCCTTTCCACGACTAAATTCTCTCGGTTACTGGATTTACCTGTTCGGCGCTCTTTTGCTCTATTTCAGCTTCCTGGCTGGCGGCGGTCCGGCTGCGGGTTGGTTTGCCTACCCGCCCTTGAGTGAAAAGGGATATTTGTTCAATAGCGGTCAAACCTATTGGGCGCTCAGCTTGTTCGTCACAGGTATCGGTTCGGTCGCCACCGGCATCAATCTGATCGTCACCATTTTAACGATGCGCGCGCCAGGGATGACTCTCAAGCGCGTACCGTTGTTCGTCTGGATGATCTTGATGGATGCGTTTCTGGTCACGTTCTCACTACCAGCATTGAACGCGGCCCTGGTCATGATTCTGTTCGACCGCACTTTGAACACACACTTCTTTGATGCCACTGTCGGTGGTTCGCCTCTGCTCTGGCAACATTTCTTCTGGTTCTTCGGACATCCCGAAGTCTATATTCTGATTCTTCCAGGCTGGGGTGCCGTCTCTGAAGTGATCCCTGTTTTTTCGCGCAAAGTGCTGTTCGGGGCTGGAGTTATGGCGGCATCGACCGTAGCCATTACATTCCTCAGCTTTGGCGTCTGGGTTCACCACATGTTCACAACCGGACTTGGATTTGCACCGCTATACATTTTCGCCGTGACGAGTTTGCTGATTGCGGTGCCAACTGGTATCAAAGTCTGGTCGTGGCTGGCCACCATGTGGGGCGGCAAATTGCGCTTCACTGTCTCGATGTTGCACGCGATGGCATTTCTCATTCAATTTACGATCGGTGGATTAAGCGGCGTCGGATTCGCTGTCATCCCGATCGATTGGCAGCTCACTGACAGCTATTTCGTCGTAGCTCACTTCCACTACGTGCTCGTGGGCGGCATGCTTTTCTCTCTGATTGCCGGCGTGTATTACTGGTTCCCAAAAGCGACCGGGCGCATGATGTCTGAAACGCTTGGCAAGTGGCAGTTCTGGTTGATGGTGATTGGCTTCAA
>CAJCHQ010000886.1 GCA_903970295.1 Bryobacterales bacterium | reverse complement strand
GGCACCATCTACGTTAATGGCACTCAAATCAATCAGGCGACCAACTTACAAAACCTGAATAACGTCAGCCGGTCCCAAAATTTTGTGGGTGTGGGCATCGGCAGCACAAATTATTTCACGGGAAGCGTCGCCGAGATTCTCGTTTACTCGGCTCCCTTGTCAAATTCGCAAAGAAAAATGGTGGAGGCGTATATCTACGGGAAATACGCCACAGGCACTGAGCCCACTCTCGATGCGCCAGTGATAACTCCGGGCGCCGGTGTTTTTCCGATCGGTCAAACGCTTGTTATGTCACAGGACCAGGGCGCTACTTGCTGGTACACGAGTAATGGTATAACGCCAGTGCCGCTCAGCGCCGGCTCTCAATGGGCGAATGCATTCAATTACACGCTCTATGATGAGCCTGTCACCCTCAAAGTGATAGCGTCAGCACCATTTTTCCATAACAGCTCAGTTGTGAGTGACGCGTATCAGATCGAGCAAAATTCAGTCTCGGTGCCTCGGAATGGACTGGCGCTCTGGCTGCGAGCCGACAATAGCGTGTCGACGACCGGGCCGAATGTGACTAGTTGGGGCGATGTCTCTGGCGCCGGCAATACAGCAACTCAAACCGTAACTGGAGACCAACCAACACTCGCAGCCAATGCCTTCAATGGTTACCCAGCAATTTCGTTCAATGGCACCTCGGATTTCTTGCAACTGCCGGCTGGCATGGCAAATCTTACTTCGGGGGCGAGTATATTTGCTGTGCTCAATCCAAGTGGTGTTACAGCTGGTGCGCGCATCCTTGATTTTGGCAATGGCGCGACAAGCGACAATCTGCAATTGCAAGAACCAGGGACAAATAGTGCCGAGCTAGTCACCTATAACGGGTCCGTCGCTACATCTGTGACCTCGAGCAGCGCGATCACTTTAAATCAGTTCCAACTTTTAGAGGCTGTCGACAATGGTACAGGGACGGCGAAGATCTTCACCAATGGAGTTTTCGGCGCGCAAAATACGTCGATGGGTGTTTTAAACAACCTCACGCGCTCCGCCAATTACATCGGCCAGGGCAGCGCAGGCGGCAATTATTTTAAAGGTCAGATTGCTGAATTATTAGTGTTTACGAGAGGCGTTACCACCCTGGAGCAGGCTCAAATAGAAGGATATTTGTTGCAGAAATACAACCTGCTTTCAGCAAATACGACACCACCGCCGGTGCTCAGTGTTGCCACAGGCACGCTGTCAGGACCAACACAAATTGGCCTCTCGGCACCAGCTGCAGCGACAATTTATTACACACGCGACGGCAGCACACCGAGTACCAGTAGCCCCGTCTATACCGCACCCTTCACCGTCACGAGCACGCAAACAGTAAATGCGATTGCAGTGATCAATGGATTGAGCAGCAGCGTCGCAACTGCCACCTATACGCTCAATTCAACACAATGGCCGGGACCATCAACTACTTCTACCCCGCTGAACGAGAACTTACAGCTACCGACCCTCTCTATCCCTCAAGACAGCACTCAACACTAACAAGGTGGACCACGATATGACGACCACCGACAAAAATAACCCATCACTACCTAACTTAGCTGAAAGCAGCAACAGCGACGACGCAAAAACGGCAGGAAAATTATGAACACGATAACAGCAGCAGACTACAAAACAGGCGACTTCAAGCGCGTCAGAGATTCGCGGCGGTCACGCCCCAATCCAGTCGGTATCGATCGATCCGAAGTCGCATTGATGAATATTTTCTCTGCGCAGTTCACAAGGAGGTGGTTAACGAGCCTGATGGCATTCATCTTGCTATTGGTCACAAGCCCGGCACCAGCTGCTTTCGCCATGCCAGTCATGCCGACGCCACCAGACAATTTGATTCCGAAGCCGGACACAAAAGCCGTGCACGTTCATACTGGACCGCACAAGCTTTCAGGCGTTTCTTCGAAGTTGACTTTTTCGCACCATCCAAGCGATGTCGAAATCAGCAACGTGCGCGTATTCGCAGAACCACTCGTGCCAATGAGCGGAACGGAAATGAGTGGCGAGAACCAGGCACTAGCTTCTGCAGTGCTCTGCTACAGCGGCAGGCACGATTCACAAGATCTTTCAGCACTGACGACTTTTATTAGCAAATTTCCAACTTCACGTTGGCGGCCAGCTCTAGAGCTAAATCTTGGTTTGTCGAAGTTTTATTCTGGTCACTTGGAAGACGCCATTGCTCTGTGGCAGTCTGCGTGGTCTGCTGCTAAATCCGAATCTGGACGGGGACAAATGGCTATTGCCAATCGGGCCGCCGCTCGCTTGCTCTTGACCGATGCGCGTCTCGGTAAAACTGAGGAGTTGGACAAGCGCTTCGCTGAAATCGGTAAGCGTCCTTTCTTTGGCTCTGACGAGCCGATGGTTCAACAAGCTAAAGAAGGCTTGTGGTTAATGAAACACAAGCCCGAATGCGCATATAAATGTGGACCATACGCGCTAGATGCGATTTTAAATCGTGGCAAACGCTCAGCAAATCGCAGCAAAATCATCGCGAATGCTTCCTCAACCCCACAAGGCACTAATCTTGCCCAAGTAAAAGATTGGGCTAACCAACTTGGCATGAAATATCAGATGGCAAAACGGGCTAAAGGAGCGACTCTAGTAGTGCCATCAGTAATGCATTGGAGCATTGGACACTTTGCGGCCGTAGTCTCTCAACAAGGCGACACTTGCATTCTTAAGGACACCACATTCGATACCGACGCAACGATTGGACTGAAAACCGCGACGATCGATGAAGAAAGCGATGGCTACTTTTTGGTCCCAGCAGGCAGTCTGCCGGCCGGTTGGACCAGTGTCAGCCGTGAGGAGGCTCAAAATGTTTGGGGTAAAGGCGCAGCTAATGGCGTCAATCACAACAATCACGGTAAGCCTGATCACCAAGGATGCTGCTCGAACTGTGGAGACCCGTGTTGTCCCCGGAATGGTATGGCTGGCGCAAACGTTTGGCTGATGAACGCAACCGCCTGCATTCAGGACACTCCGCTGAGCTATGTAAACCCTCTGGATACTATAGACTTCCACCTGACGTTCAATCAGGATGAAACAAATCAGCCTGGCACGTTTACTTTTTCCAACTTGGGCCTGAACTGGCGCTTCAACTGGCTTTCGTACTTGACGGTCGCATCTCTAACAAATGTGGTTACGTTGCGGCAGGGAGACGGTGGCTCTCTGGTTTATACGCCAACAGGAATGAGCGGCTCTCTCTATCTTTACGCTCCTGACGTAAGGACACAGGCAACACTGGTCGAAATTTCCAGCACGGATTATCAGTTGCAGATGAGAGATGGCAGCATTGCCGTTTACAGCCTGAGCGATGGCACGAATATTTATATGACACAGCTCATCGACCCTCAAGGAAATTCGACGCTGATTCAATACGATGCAAACTATCGCATCACTTCATTAACCGACGCAATAAATCAGGTTTCGACCGTTACTTACGTCTCCAACACCAGCGGTAATTCTGGCTTTTACAAGATTGCCAGCATTCAGGATCCCTTCAGCAGATCCTGTTCTTTTTCATATGATTCGACCAACACATTTTTGACGGCGATAACAGATGTTGTCGGAAACATCAGCAAGTTCAATTACGATCAAGGATCGTCATTTATTTCTTCGATGAATACGCCATATGGCACGACATCTTTCTATCAATATGTACCGGCAGGTGGATCTTCGGGTGCGATCGCTTTGCGCATCACTTTGCCGGACAGCAGTTCGATAGTTGTCGAAAATACTTCAGGCATCGACAAAAATACCCACTTCTGGGACCGCGAGGCGTGTGCTTTATATCCGGAAGATCCGGCTAATCAAATATACACACACTGCGTAACCTATCAATGGACGTACAACCAGGCGACCGGGCTTGAAGAGCCGGTGCCGCAAAATATGACATATCCATTAGAAGCCCTGAGCACAATATATTATCAATATCCTGGTCAGGCGGGTGACACAGACGACTACGGGTCACTAAATACACCAACGTTAACCACTCGAGCTTTGACTACGGCTTTTAGTGGTCCGGCCAATGTGGTGACTGCTACTATAGGCGGTACCGTAACCGCGGGCGATACCGTTAGTATCTCCATGTCTGACAGCCCAAGTGCAAGCGTTATGTACACAGTTCTTTCTAGCGACACAACGACAAGCATCGCAAAGGGTTTGGCAGCTTTGATGAATGCAAACACAAATTTGCAACAAATTGGTTTCACGGCGGCTTCCTCTGGTCCAACCGTCGTCATGTCGTCCACAACTGGTAACACTTTTTACAGCGACAACCTGAGCGTGGGTGCAACGGAGACAGTCTTTTTAGGCTCGCACATGCAGCAGACGGTAACCGGGACAGTTGGAGGACCGATCAACACAGGCGATAACATCCAAATTTATGTGCGCACGCCCGGTACCTTTGTCTACCTCAACTACACGACTACTACTGGCAACACCGCCACCACTATT
>CAJCHQ010000885.1 GCA_903970295.1 Bryobacterales bacterium | reverse complement strand
AAAGAAATGGCGATTCGCAATCAGGAATTCGAAAAAGCGGCTCAATTGCGCGAGCAAGAAACTAAGCTCTCGGAAAAGATTCGCGAAATCCAAACCGCCTGGAAGGCCAAACAAGAGACAGAGAAGCCAGTGGTTTCTGCCGAGGAAGTGGCTTATGTGGTCAGTTCCTGGACCGGAATTCCATTGCTCAAATTGACCGAAGGTGAATCTGAGAAATTGCTTCATATGTCCGATGTGCTGCACCAGCGCGTGATCGGTCAAGACGAAGCGGTGGAAGCAGTCTGTAAGGCGATCCGCAGAGCTCGTGTGGGCCTGAAGAATCCCAATCGTCCAATCGGCAGTTTCATCTTCTCCGGACCGACAGGTGTGGGTAAGACTGAATTGGCCAAAGCATTGGCGGGCTACTTCTTTGGTTCCGAAGATGCGCTCATTCGCATAGACATGTCTGAGTTCATGGAGCATCACACAACTTCCAAGTTGATTGGCTCGCCTCCCGGATACGTAGGTTATCAGGAAGGTGGTCAGTTGACCGAAGCAGTGCAACGCAAACCGTATTCGGTCGTGCTCTTCGACGAAATTGAAAAAGCGCATCCAGACGTGTTCAACGTTTTGCTGCAAATTCTCGACGACGGTCGTTTGTCCGACAGTAAGGGACGCACGGTCGACTTCAAGAACACAATCATCATCATGACCTCCAACGTCGGTGCTCAATTCATCGATAAATCAGCTCTCACACTTGGCTTTCAGCAGGCCAGTGTCGACACTGCCCACACCGAGAAATACAAGAAAATCAAAGATCTGGTTATGGACGCCATGAAGAAGACCTTCCGTCCAGAGTTCTTGAACAGAATCGACGAAATCATCGTTTTCCAACAGCTCACGCGCGAAGAAATCCGTCGCATCGTCGACATCATGTCGGCCGATTTGCAAGCGAGAATCAAGTCGCAGGGCATGGAGATGGTGATTACCGACGAGTGCAAAGATATGCTCGCTAAAGACGGATACAATCCGACTTACGGCGCCAGACCTCTGCGTCGGTCGATTCAGAGATTGCTCGAAGATGCGCTGGCTGAGCAGGTTCTGCAAGGCAAGTTCAAAGAAGGCGACATCATCGAAGCAGTGCTCGATCCAGAGAACAAGGAAGCGATTTCGTTCTCCAAAGCGGCGAAAAAAGTTGCTAAGCCCGAAAAGGCTGAGAAACCAGAAAAGCCCGAAAAACCTGAAAAGCCTGAGAAGCCCGAAAAAGGTGAAAAGGCGGAGAAAGGCTCTAACGCCGAGGATAAATCCGACACGGAAGAAGCTACTCCAGCAGGCAAGAACTAAGCGAAAATCGAAACGAGATCGTGAGAGGGGTGCGCAAGCACCCCTTTTGCTCGGGTATAAAACTGACGAAGCTCGGCAAGGCCCTAGCCGGCGAAGGTTACAGCCGCAGGTTGGGAGCCCTCTCATACCAGATCCGACCTTTAGCATCGATCCGGTGAGATCTTAGCTAGAGATAGTCGGAACTTCGGCGGGGATCTTGATCAAGTTTAGTCTGAACAGTACTAGTTCTCGATGTTCTCAAGAGATAGTATGTTCGTGTTTAGGCAAGCTTCCAATTCAGTAGCAGTATAAACAACCAATAAAGCCAATTTTCTGAACTAATCACAGGTCTAAGCGCTTTGGCTCGAACCATTGCACTGTGGAATTAGTCCGGCTGGGGGTTTTTGGTTCGAATAGGATTTTTATATGACTCAAAGCAAAGAAGACATAGCCCGGCAATTTAACAGCGCACGCAGAGCATTCAAGGATGCTTGCGCAGCGATCAATTACTTTCACCTGCTGAGCGATTTAGATCGAGCATTACTTGCTGCAGAGAATTTGCGCGCCTCTTTCCAGGCGTTGGAAGAGATTCTTTTAGCCGATTCTGACATCAAGAAAAGGATGGACTACCACTATCGATACAGTCGCGCCCTCAAGACTTTATCGTCGATGGAAAGCGAGCCTAACAAGTCACGGCTGTTGCGCGAGTCGTTCAGCTTGCTTGAACTGATTCGCCAGTCTCGCATTTATCTTCCCGAGCAATTCACCGGCGAAATTAAGGGTTCCACTGCGGCATTCATCAATGCGGTGGCTCAAGACATGTTCGAAGCTGGTTTGTATTACTTGGCCTCTGAGTGGGCTCGATCCAGCATCGAAATTTACGAACACGACGGCGAGTCACCTGAGCCGGAAGGCATAGCAATTGGGCGTCTTTCCAGCCATCTAACTATGGTGAGATCGCTTATGCGCATGCACAGCGCTGAACTGTCATCGGCGGTGCCGGCAGCACTAGCGTTTTGTCTGCGCGTAGAACATGGTTACTGTTTTTCGATTGCAGCACAACGTCTAATTTTGCAAATCCGCGAATGTCTTCAAGCTGGCTGATTCCTACGGCGTTGTAGACCGCTGGCGCTAAGGAGCAGACCGATTGCCGATGTGCCCATGCGGTCTCCACTCGAAGTATGAAATAGTATCTTGACGCTTTTGGGTCAACTAAAACGGTGCCTGGAGCGCCGAGAAAGCTAACGGAGGTGAAGCCATGAATAACAAAGAAACTTCGCCCGAGTTTATCACTCGTCGGCGCTTCTTGCAGATTGCCACAGCCACTGCTGTGGTCACCATTCCCACTCTGTACTCCTGCCATCAACCAGTGCTTGGCTTTTTTTCTGAGGCAGCTAAGCGCCGCTTTTTGGAAGATTTACAGCACCGCCAATTGATGTTCTTTTTAGAAAACCAGACACCGGGCGGATTAATGCTCGATCGGCAACATAACCGTGGCAAAGTGGATATGCATGGCTTGTGCAGCACTGCTGCCACGGGAATGGGTTTGATTGCCCTCTCTCTTGCTGCGCAGCCCGAATACCGATTGCTAAGCAAAGCGCAAGCAGCCCTTCGTATCGAGCGTGCGATCCAGGCGGCTCACAGACTGCCCCAGAAGCATGGCATCATGCCGCATTTTCTGGACAGCAAATTAAATGTTTTGGGAGAAGACCACTTCAGCACAATCGATTCGTCATGGTTGATTATCGGTGCGCTTATTAGCGCCCAGATACTCGGAGATAGTAAGCTCATCGCCCTGGCGAAGGCCTTGTACGATCGCGTTGATTGGCGCTACTGGGCAGATGATCCGACAGGCGAAAGTTTGTTGTTCATGGGTCAAGCCGCTGACGGCTCTTTTTTGCATAATCGTTGGGATAAGCTCACGGCCGAAACTGCCTTCATGTACCTGATGGCTTTTGGCGCACAGCCCGAGCGAGCCTTGCAGAAGAGTGTCTTACCAAAGCTCGGTGTTTTGACTGCCGATGAATGGAAAGGCATGGGTCTGTTCGCCGCGCAATACAGCAACTGCTTGTTAGATGGTGATTATTCCCGCCGTGTGATGGGCATCGACTTAATTGGAATTGAGCGCGCGCAAACCGAAACCAACCGATTTGTTTGCGGGAAATTGGGCGCGCTTTACGGCACTTACTCCGACAAATTCTGGGGGCTTTCAGCCGGCGATGGTCCTGGTTCAGATGGTGACATCTACCGGACTTATGCGCCAATAACTGCAGATGGAACAGCACACATAACAGCGACTCTACCATCCATTGAGGTTGCCCCTCAGGAGGTGATCGATAACGCCGTATCGGCCGCGAAGTTGCGCATCGGTCCGGATAAGTTGGACCCGGTTGGCAAGTATGGTTTGAGTAATATCAATATCGATCGCCACTGGATCAGTCGCGATGTTGTTGGTATCGATATTGGTGCTGCAACCATGGCGCTTGATAATTACTTACACCGCAACCGCGTCAGGCAGGCTGTGCTTAAGCTTGAGTTCGCGCAGCGAGCAGCTAAAGTGCTGGCTGGGTGATCTACTGCTGGTACTGTACACGTGGCTCGCGCTTGTGCTTGTGCTTGTGCTCGCGCCTGCGTTGCTGAGCTTTGATCTGTTAGAAAAAACAGCAAAATTTCATTCTCTATGGCGATTTTGCTGTTGTTGGGGTAACAATGACAAGGTGTAGTAAGGATGTTTGTGTGCTGAGGTGGGGAGACTTCCAAGTGTGAGAGCTCAACCGATATCGGTTGAGCTCTTGCGGAAAGTGCATCAGTCCTGAAATCCCGTCGCGTCAGAAAATCCACCGAAATTCTGAGTTCGCATCAATTTGCGCGCAGGTGAGATTCCGGCCTGAGAACTGGCTATGATTGACGTTGAACCAGCGGACAGAACCAACCATGAACGCGTCAATCAAAGAAAAATGTGCCCAGGCATCATACGATGCTGTAGTGATCGGTTCTGGTCCAAATGGCATGAGCGCGGCGATTGTCTTGGCGCAGCGTGGCATGTCTGTTTTGCTAGTCGAAGCCAAGCCCACAATCGGCGGTGGCTGCCGCTCAGCTGAATTGACATTGCCTGGGTTTGTGCATGATATTTGCTCTTCGATCCATCCGTTGGGGCTTGGTTCTCCGTTTTTTCGTACGCTGCCGCTCGAGAAACATGGCTTGACCTGGGTGCATCCACTGGCGCCGTTCGCGCATCCTTTTGATGACGGAAAAGCAGCTGTTGTCGAGCGGTCGGTAGAGGCCACTGCCACTACTCTCGGTGCCGACGGACCGGCGTATGAGCGCTTTGTTTCGGCTCTGCAACCCAATTGGGATGCCGTTTGTGATGCCCTATTGCATCCAGGTAAATTAGCGTTACACCCATTCGTAATGGCTAAATTCGGCTTGCGCGCACTGATGTCGGCCAGGATGTTTGTCGACATGACATTCAAAGGCAGGCTGGCTAAGGGCATGTTCGCTGGTATCGCGGCACATTCATCTTTACCGCTCACCGCAGCGACCTCTGCGTCTTTCGGACTTGTACTGGGTTTAGCCGCTCACGCTGTTGGCTGGCCTATGCCTGCCGGTGGCGCGCAAGCTTTATCGGATGCGCTTGCAGCTCATCTGCGCGAGCTGGGTGGGGAAATTATGACCGGGCAGGCTGTCTCGTCTCTAGATCAACTGCCGAAATCGCGGTTCATATTCGCCGATGTCACACCACGTCAATTGCTGGCAATGGCGGGCGATCGTTTTCCTGCCGGCTACCGAAAGCAGCTCGAGAATTATCGATACGGACCAGGCACGTTCAAGCTTGATCTTGCGCTCGACGGGCCGATTCCGTGGCAGGCTGAAGGCGTCGATCGAGCGGCAACGGTTCACTTGGGTGGCACCTTCGAAGAAATAAGCGAAGGCGAAGAAGGCAACTGGCACGGTCGATATTCTGAGAAGCCCTACGTTCTGCTGGCTCAACATACGCTCTTCGATCAGTCGCGCGCACCTGCAGGAAAGCACACTCTCTGGGCGTATTGCCATGTGCCTAATGGTTCAAGAGAAAACATGCAGGAACGGATTGAAAACCAGATCGAACGATTTGCGCCCGGATTCAAAAAGCTGATCATCGGACGCAGCGCACTTTCGCCACAATCAATGGAAGCGTATAATGCGAATTATATTGGCGG
>CAJCHQ010000884.1 GCA_903970295.1 Bryobacterales bacterium | reverse complement strand
AAATTAGCGACTTCGTTTTCGCTGGCTTCATTCAATTGAGAAAAACCAATGCGCTCTGTCTGATTTCCACCTTCACGACCGCCACGACTTTCATCGTTTGGGTCTTTGCCTGACTCGGCGGAATCTATATCCGCTTCGTCATCACCATAGGCCAGCGTCGCTTCTTTGGGCTCGCCACCCTTGAGCAAATACTGAGCTGATAGCAATTCTCGTTGCCCTGAAATATGTTCTTGATATTGTTCCGCCAGGGGCAGAAGTTGGCTGATCAAGGCCATGCGCTGTTTGATTATTTGGGCTCCGAAACGGGTTAGCTGCGTGTCCCAGGCTTTTAATTGATCGCCGTCACTGACAGTCACTCTGCCTTTTTCGCACAATTGTTTGAGCAACCTATTTCTCTGTGCCACCACTTTCAGATACTTGTTCAGCAAATCTTCGTGCACCGGGCGCAATACCGCGAGAATTGTGTCGATCCAATCTCGTCTGCATTTCGGGCCGCCGCGAAGCAGGTTCAGATCCTGGCTCTTGAAGCTGACGGTGACTAGCCTTCGTTTGATCGCTTTGATGTTGGTTTGCGTCAGCCCATTCAGTTTGAAGAATTTTTCGACCTGTCTGTTCGATGGCTTAGTCTGGCGCATGCCATCGGCAGCGGTATTACGTCTGATGCCCAGAGCGATCGTTTCAAGGCTACCGCCGACAGTGCACTCGACCTCCAGCCGCATTTCATCGGCATCGCTTTTAATCAAGTCCAGGTCGGAGTTAGAGCGATCGGAGCGACCGCTGGCAATGATCTCTATCGCCTCGAGAAAATTTGTTTTCCCTTGCGCGTTGTCACCAATCAGAATATTTCGGCCAGGGCCTAACTCGACCTGAGCTTGACTGTAGTTTCGAAAATTAGCCAGATTTACTTTTTGAACTTGCACGCCTGCTCGCTCAAGCCAAAAGCTTGTGCTCAGGACTCTGAGCTGATTGGTTATCCCCGCTGCGGACGAATTCTTTGGCTGCCAGGCAGTCTAATGCGATCTGTGTTTTTAAAGCTTCAATGCCGTCGAATTTTTGTTCGTCGCGCAGGATCTTCAAGAATTCCACCGAGAATTTTTGTCCGTAGAGATCTTCATCGAAATCGAGAAGATGTACTTCCACGAGCATATCTTCAGCACGTCCGTTGGCATGACTGCCGCCTGTAGCCTTGAATGTCGGACGATAACCGACGTTGATAACGCAGGGTACGACACGATCAGAGGGCAACCTGGTCTTGCCTGCGTAGACTCCGCGCCGGGGTACGCATTGGTACTCATATAACTTCATATTTGCCGTGGGAAATCCCAGTTTGCGTCCGCGCCCCTCGCCATGCACGACTTCTCCGTAAATGGCAAAAGGATGCGTGAGAAGGCGGCCGGCGGTCTCTACGTCGCCTTCGCTGATTAATTCGCGGACGCGCGAACTGGAGACCTCGAGAGCGTCCATTAGAACCATTGGTGCCACATGCACTTGAAAGCCGAACTCGGCTCCTAATACTTTTAATAGCGCCGGGTTTCCCTCGCGGTCGCGGCCAAAATGATGGTTATAGCCGACCGATATCGAACGGGCTTCTAGACTGTCTTTGAGTACTATCTGAACGTATTCGCGAGGCGATAACTTGCATAAATCTTCAGTGAATGACAGGGCCAGCGTGACCTCTACACCCAATTGAGCAAAGAGCTCGAGGCGCTGTTCGATCACAGTCAATAGTAATGGCGATGAGCCGCGTGTGAGCAGGCGCGGATGGTCCTTGAAGGTGACAACCGTCGCCGTGGCGCCTATCTTTTTCGCTTCTTCTACTGCCTTGCCGATGACGACTTGATGACCGGGGTGGACGCCGTCAAAAAATCCCAGCGCGATGGCGGATTTTTCAAGTAGGCCGGGCGTTGCTTCGTAAAAGGTTTCCAAGAATGAAGTCCTGTTTTTGAGGGCTTTCCGGCGCTGGCTGAATTTCTGAGATGCACAGAAACCGGCAAAGTCTAAACTGCTCTTGTATTCTATCCCAGAGAATGGGCTGCTGCTTATGTTAGAACAGTTTGAGCAAGAAATCCTCAAGATGGCGTAAACAGGGCTCTGTTAGCCGGTTATCATCAGTCTAAGTATGCTAAAATTCAGCATGAATCCAAGGGTCGAAAGAGGCTATGATGTCCAATCGACCCGCCTCGTCAAGTTAGGGAATTTGCCGATTCTTTTCTTATGGTCTGATGTAATGCGGGCCACATTCATTTGGTGGAGTCAACGTTGAAAAAAGACAATGGCGCTGTGACTGCAGAGCAAAATAAATTGGACGACGAAAAAAATAACGGCGGCGAGGAAACCGCAGAAACCGCGAAATCCGCGGAAACCGCAAAGTCGGCAGGCGACCTTAAACCTCCCGCGGTACGCGACAATCAAGCCGAAAATGATTATGGCGCCAGTTCAATCGATGTTCTCGAGGGCTTGGAAGCTGTCCGTAAGCGACCCGGTATGTACATCGGCAGCACTGGTCCACGGGGACTTCATCACCTGGTTTGGGAAATTGTCGATAACTCTGTCGACGAGGCCTTAGCCGGACATTGCAAAAATATCGAAGTGACGATCAACGAAGACGACTCGGTCACAGTCGTCGATGATGGTCGCGGCATTCCCACCGATATCGTGGCCAAGACCGGGAAAACCGGTGTCGAAACCGTTTTCACTGTTCTCCATGCCGGTGGAAAATTCGGTGGCGGCGGATATAAAGTCTCTGGTGGTCTACATGGTGTTGGCGCATCTGTCGTCAATGCCTTATCCGAAAAATTGGAAGTAGAAGTCTATCGCGACGGCAAGATTTTTCAGCAAGTCTATCGACGCGGCGATCCCGACGGTGATTTGAAGGTCATTGGCAGCTCGGAAAAACGCGGCACCAAAGTCACTTTTTGGCCTGATGACTTGATTTTTCATGACGTCAATGAAGACAACGAACGCCTCCAGATCAAAATCGAATACGACGTTTTGGTGCACCGTCTGAAGGAGATGGCTTTCCTCAACAAAGGATTGGCCATGACTTTGACCGACAAACGCGGCGAAGGTAAGACCGAAAAGTTTCACTATGAAGGCGGCATCGCCAGCTACGTCGAGTATCTGAACAATACTCGAAAGTGCTTTCACGAGCCGGTAATTTATTTCGAGCAACAAAGGGAATCGGATGAGAAAGGCGGCACCGGCGGCTCTGTCATCGTCGAGTGTGCCTTGCAATGGACCGAAATGTATTCCGAGTCCATCTACACTTTCGTCAATAACATCAGCACTATTGACGGTGGCACTCACTTGACGGGTTTTCGCAACGCTCTGACACGTATAATTAACGATTACGCCAGAGAGGTGAAGCCACCACTGCTCAAAGAAAACGACCAGAACTTGACTGGGGAAGACGTACGCGAAGGACTAACTGCAATCATCAGCGTCAAAGTGCCCGAGCCGCAGTTTGAAGGACAGACGAAAGCTAAGCTGGGCAACAGAGAAGTCCAGGGCATCACTCAGGCTGTCGTTACCGACGCCATGAAAGATTGGCTTGGTCTCAATCCTAAAGCCGCCAAGGAAGTAATCAGCAAGGCACTGCAAGCAAAAGCGGCTCGGGAAGCGGCCCAAAAAGCCAAGCTCGCGGTGCGCAAACTATCTGCACTGGAAAACACCTCGTTGCCCGGAAAATTGGCCGATTGTTCAGACCGTGATCCCGAGCGCTGCGAAATTTATATCGTAGAAGGCGATTCAGCCGGCGGCAGTGCCAAGCAGGGTAGAGATCGTACTTTCCAGGCAATTCTGCCTTTACGAGGAAAAATCCTCAATGTGGAAAGAGTACAGCCGACACGCATTTACGAAAATACAGAAGTCCAGGCCATGATTGTGGCGCTTGGTCTGAGTGTGAAAGAAGAAGATGACGAAAACGGCAACAGTACGAGCAACAATAAGGGCGGCAGTCTGCTCAGACCGAATGCCGAAAATCTTGACCTGTCGAAATTGCGCTATCACAAAGTGATCATCATGACCGACGCCGATGTTGACGGCAGTCACATTCGGGCATTGCTTCTGACTTTCCTGTTCCGCTATGCCAGACCGATGGTGATTCGCGGATACGTTTATATCGCTCAGCCGCCCTTGTTCAGAGTAAAAAAGGGCAAGCGCGTCGAGTACTGCTACAACGAGCATAAACTCGAAGCGTTGTTGGCTGAAATGGGTGAAAAAGCTGATGTGCAGCGGTTCAAAGGCCTTGGTGAAATGAACGCCGAGGAATTGTGGGAAACTACAATGAATCCGGCCACCCGCACCCTCAAACAAGTTACGATCGAAGATGCGTCTGAAGCAGACCACGTTTTCGACCTTCTAATGGGCGAAGCAGTGGGACCGCGCCGTACCTTTATCGAAGAAAACGCCCTTTACGGTTCACTGGATATTTAGGACAGGACGTTGATCAACGTCGCCAATGCAGTTACCGTGGGCAGAGTCATCCTGGCTCTGGGGACGGTGCCGTTACTCTGGCAGACGAGCGATCAACCTTTATGGATCGCTTTTGGATTGACCGCTTTTATCATTTACGCTGACGCACTTGATGGATACCTGGCTCGTAAATTGAACCTCTCATCCAAACTTGGTGGAGTGCTCGACATCGCGTCCGATCGTTGTGTGGAAATGCTCTACTGGATCGTCTTTGCCATTTTGCAATGGATTCCGGCCTGGGTGCCACTTTTGTTTATTGTCCGTGGCACTTTTGTGGATGCAGTGCGTTCGGTGATGAGCGAGAAAGGCTACACCGCATTCGGTGCCAAGACAATGATGCAATCGCCCCTGGGAAAATTTCTCGTGGCTTCTAACTTCAGCCGCTTTTCTTACGCTGTCGCCAAAGCTGTCGCGTTTTGTTTATTGATCGCTGCTCACACGACTATCGGCAGTCAGTACAATGTTGCGTCGGTGGCTCTCGGCTTCGTCTATTTCTCAGCTTTATTCTGTGTGCTGCGTGGCTTGCCGGTTTTAATCGAGGCCAAAGAGCTGTTTTGATTGTCCTGCTTGTTCGCCGATAAATCTTGACCGGCTGATACTTGAAATCCGCCCTATTGGACAGGGACGAACCGACTCATTATGCTAATAAGGTATTGGTTTACTACGTGGGGCTGATAGTCTTTTGGACGCTGATTGGGAACAATATCAATCTGCCGGTGAGGCGGCCCTTAAAGAAGGCGATTATCCGGCTGCCGAGGTAATTTGGCGGGCGGCCTACCAGAAGGCTCGTTCCTTCAAAAAATACGATGCCCGGGTGAGCATCACCCTGGAAGGCTTAGCCGAAGCCCTCTGGCATCAGGGCAAGTTTTACGAAGCAGAAGTGCTGGTCAAGCACACTTTGGAGATCTTCCAGGTCACTCGCGGACCGGAGCACCAGGATGTGGCAGTGGTTTGCAACAACTTGGCAATGCTCTTCCATTTTCAGGGCAAATATTCCGAAGCTGAACCGATGTACAAGAAAGCTCTCGAAATTATGAGCAAGCTGCTTGGTTCGGACCATCCAGACGTGATCGCTATACTTACCAATTACTCGGATTTGCTGCGCGTAATCGGGCGATTAGCCGAAGCCGACCAGATGCGAAGCGAAGCTTTGACTCACGGCAATCTCACGCAGTCGGGTCAATTTGAAGCGCTGCAAACCAATACCGCCGATAATCTAACCGCGGCAGCCGGCGAAGAATTAGACGAATTGCCATTTTTGGAACAAGCGCCTGCGCCAGTTTCGCCCTGGGCAACCGCTAATGCCGCCGAACAAGGGGCACAAGCGCCTGAGCCGGTGCAGCCTCAATGGACTGCACCCGTGACTGAGCAAGTGCAGCCTCAATGGAACCCGCCGGGGCCTGACCAACAAGTGCCACCGCAATGGGCACAGCCAGCGCCTGCCCAACAAGCGCAGCCGCAATGGGCGCAGCAGCAGCCTGCGCAACAAGTGCCACCGCAATGGGCGCAGCAGCAGCCTGCGCAACAAGCACAGCCGCAATGGGCGCAGCAGGAGCCTGCCCAACAAGTACAACCGCAATGGGCACAGCAGGAGCCTGCCCAACAAGCACAGCCGCAATGGACACAGCAGGAGCCAGCGCAAGAAGTACAACCGCAATGGACACAACAGGAGCCTGCGCAAGAAGTACAAGCGCAATGGACACAACAGGAGCCTGCGCAACAAGTACAACCGCAATGGACACAACAGGAGCCTGCGCAAGAAGTACAACCGCAATGGACGCAGCCCGCGCCACAGCAACAAGCACCAGCGCAATGGGCGCCGCCCGTCCCTGAGCCAGCGCCTCCCGCGTGGACGCAACCCGAGCAACCTGGCGAACCTGCACCCACACAATGGTCGTCGCCAGAGGCAGAACAACCGCAAGAGGAAGCAGCGCCACAGTGGATACCGGAGCCGGTGCCGCAGGAGGCACCAAAAACTGTGTCTGCCTCACACATAGCCGAACAATTCATTTCGGAATTTGGTGACATATCGGATCACGCTGCTTCTGCCGCGCCCCAGTCGCCTGCCGCCGATCAGGCTGCCACTTCCGCTGAAACACCAATGGCTGAAGCGCAGGCGCCTGTTCAAGCAAATGCGCAGCCTGCCGCTGTGGACCGCTGGACCGACTTGCGTGCCCAGGCCTCCGATGCAGTAGATGCTGGCGACTTTGTCAGGGCTGAAAAACTCTGGCAGGACGCAATCAGAGAGGCGCAATCATTTACCGGTCACGACCCACGTTTGCCGATCTCACTCGAAGGATTGGCGGCTGCTTATTGGAAACAAGGCAAATTCGACCAGGCGGAGCAGCTGACCAAGCGCTGTTTCAATATCTACGAAACTGTTCTTGGTCCTGAACATGATGATGTCGGCGTGGTGGCAAATAATTTGGCCATGCTGTATCACGCTCAGGGCAAGCTCCAATTAGCAGAGGGCATGTATAAGCGGTCGTTGCCTTTGCGGGCAAGAAGCCTGGGCAATCAACACCCCGCCGTTTTCAATTTGATGATGAATTACTGCAATGTACTTGTCGCCCTCGATCGACCCGACGAGGCAGAAGCAGTCAAGTCCAGATTTGCCGACGCTTCTACTGGTCGGTGGGCGCGCTCGGATGCATACGCAGGCGCTGTTCAGGGTGGCGATGAACCGATCGATGCTCCAGCCGGTAACGACTTGCCGGTATTGGGCGAGCGCAAATGATCAGCCTGGAGTGGCGACTTGATCCGTCGAACGCTGTTGGAAGAATAAGCTGATTGCTTTTTGGACGACGATTTCCGCTGACAATTCGGTCAGACATTCGCGATTGGCGCAGGTCTTGTGATAATTGCAAGGGCGGCACGGCAAGCTTTGATCGTAAACGGCGAGATTGGTGATAATTTGTTTTCGGCTGGCGTCGCGGTAGCCCGATTGCTCAATCTCTTCCTGTTGGGCTTTTGCTAATGCCTGATATGGCTGCCATCTGATTGGGTCGGTCGGCCCGAACAAAGAGACTGTGGGAATACCGGCCGCAGCTGCCAGATGCGCCGGACCAGAATCAGTGCAGACTGCCAGATGGAGATTACTGTACAGCGCCATGCTCAAGCGCAGAGAAAGTTTGCCGGCTAGATTGATGCCTTTGATTCCCGACATTTGCTGCAACTCCTCGTAAAGTTGGAAGTCTTGCGAGGCACCGGTGAAAAATGGGATGAATCCATGCTTTTCGTGCAGCTCACGCACTACTTTGGCCCATGATTCGAGAGGATAGAGTTTGTCAGGATGGGCAGCCGCCGCATGGATGAGAACCCGATTTTGATTGCGCGTCTCTGCCGGAATGTAAGCGGCAATTTGCCTCTGCTCATCGGCATTGATGAAGGCTTCGAGATAACGATCGTGAATCGGGATCGAGGCCGATTCGAGCACAGTTAGTGTCGAGTCGACTTCATGCATATCTGTTTTGAAAGGCACTGAATGCGTGAGCAGAATTTGGCGACCCTCAGTGGCATATCCGACCCGATAGCGGGTGCCAATCAGAAGCGCTAACAGTGCCGAAGACCAGGACCGTTTCAGGACGAAAGCGAGATCGTATTGCGATTTTCTCAAAGCAAAAACATAGTGCCAGAAACTCTTTTTGTCACCGGCCCCACTGTCGTATTTATGAAAACGAGTGGTGTCGAAAACGATCAAATTGTTGGTATAGGGGCAACCGTTCAAGACCTCGCCGCTTTGAGGACCAACAAGGACGTCGATTTGAGCGTCGGGATAGGCGCGGCGAAGATTGCGTAAAAAAGGCACCGTGAGAATGGTATCGCCGATGAAGCGATACCGGATGACAAGAATTCTTTTAGCTGGTGGTTGAGTTTTAGCCATTGGGCAGGGAGAGACTAGCCGCTAAAAGTTGTTCTAAATACGCCGGCATGCCACTGACCCAGTTTGTCGAAAGACTGGTTGCGAAAATTGGCATCGTGAGCTGCTCGCGAAATTGGACGAGCTTGACCAGATCTTTTTCGGTGGTCACAAGTGCATCGCAAGAAAGGCTTCGGGCTTCTTCTTCCAACCTGCGAAGATCGTTTTCTGTATACCAATGATGATCCGCGAACGCACGGGTACCAGTTACTGATGCATCGAGCTGAGCCAGTGATTGGAAGAACGTTTGCGGTTTTGCTAATGCGCAAAATGCAAATATGCGTTTGTGCTGCAAATTGGCATTCGGCTCAGGACGGATGCCTTCTGCATTCCTTTCCAGGCAAACCAGGTGGTCTGCCTGAAATCTGACCATGCCGATTGCCGCTTCGGGTGCGTGTTTGTGCAAGAAATCCCCGAGCTTTTTCAGATATTTTTGGTCTGGATTGACCGGTACTTTGGTGATCACCACGGCACTTGCCCGTGCTAGAGCGGCAGCCGGCTCTCGTAATCTGCCTGCCGGCAAGAGCGCATCGCGTTCAGGATCCTCGTTGTAGTCGATTAAGACAAGATCCAGGTCCCTGGCTAGAGCCAGATGTTGGAATCCGTCGTCGAGCAAGATTACATCGCAAGAGTATTCGTCAATGGCGATGCGAGCTGTGAGCTTACGCTTGCTGCCGACGATCACAACTGCACCTGGGCATTTTGTGGCAATCAAGAAGGGCTCGTCACCAGCGTTTTGGCAAGAGGCCAAAATTTTCGCGCCGTCTGAAACTACGACGTATGGTGCCGACGACTGTCTTTTGTATCCACGACTTAGAATTGCCGGCTTGTAGCCGGCTCTGCTCAATTTACTTGCGATGTCTATCACCAGGGGGGTTTTTCCAGTGCCACCACAGGTGATGTTACCTATGCTGAGCAAAGGCACCGATGTTCGCGTTTGTTTGATCACCTCTCTGGCATAGGCGCTCAGGCGCATGTATGTACCCAATCCGTAAACAAGAGCTGCCGGCTGCAGGGCTAGACGTAGAGCTTTTCCGGCTAAAGTTGGCTTATTGATGCTCATTTTTCACAAGCCTCCGCTTTTGACCGGTGCTTTGTCAGTTTTCGATTTCTCGACCGAGGTTCGATTTAACGCGCTCTCCTTTTTGCCCGGTCTTTGAGAGGCTGTTGAAGAGGCGAGAATTTTATCGATTAGAGTCAATGCCCTCGATGTGGCGCCACTGCTCTCAATGATCAATTGGTGTCCGCGGCTTCCCATTTCTTCTGCCAGGCGCGGTTGAGAAAGCAATAAATTCAGAGCGACAGTCAACTCCGCTGCATCAGCCACTTTTGTCAACGCTTGTCGTGCTGTAAGTGCATTGGCGACATCTTTGATTTTTTCCAGATGTGGTCCACAGACGACAGGAACTTTATCTGCATAGGGTTCCATCAGATTGTGGCCACCCAGAGGATAGATGGTGCCGCCGACAAAGGCGACACTAGCGAGCGAGTAGAATTCCAGCAAATGTCCGATGGCGTCGAGGAGCAAGATGTCTTTGCCGGCAGCGAATGATTGATTGAGACTGAAACGAGCATAACTCAAACCAGACTTGCCAATCAGCTCGGCCACTTCATTAAAACGCTCGGGGTGCCTGGGCACCAGAATCAACTTAAGGGTCGGAAACGTTTGTTGCAGTTTCGAGAATGACTGAATCAGAGCCAGCTCTTCTCCTTCGTGAGTGGAGCCGCCCACAATTACCTTAGCGTCAGCCGGCAGGTTCAATTGCTGGCGAAGACTCGTGACAATTTCTGGTGCTGCAGGCTTCAGTCCATCGAATTTGAGATTGCCTAATACCTGAATTTGATCGGGGACTCGCCTTGTGCCAAGAATTTTTCTGTAGCGCTCGGCTTCTTCTTCAGTTTGGGTGCCGATACATTTGAATTGCTCGATCACTAATCGAAAGAATGCTCTAAAGCGGTAGTATGACTTGAAAGAGCGGGGCGAAATACGACCGTTGACGATCAGAATCGGAATCGAACGGCTCGTGCATTGATCAGTCAGTCCTGGCCAAATTTCTGTTTCAGCGATTACGAAAAGACTGGGGTTGACCCGGTCAAGCCATGGTCGCAATGCCCAAATGCAGTCGAAAGGCAGATAAACAACCGAAGCCCAGGCACCGACTTTTTCTTTTGCCAGCTTTTGACCCGTGGCTGTCGTTGTCGACACCACTACTTTGATCCCGGGGTTCTGTCTGTGAAATTCTTCCAGGAGTGGACGAATGGCATTGAATTCGCCCACCGAAACTGCGTGAAACCAAATACTCTGCCCGTCAATTTGTAAATCGGCGGGTACGGCCCCTAGCTTTTGCGGCAAACCAGCTCGAGATTTGGCTCGAAAGAGCAAAATCGGTGTTAATAGAAGCACGATGATGCTCGTCAGGCAGTAGTAGAAAAATATGAGCAAAACTTCGCCAATGCCAATGGATTAGGATATAGACCCTACTTTGAAACCTCGAAATTCTAGCGACTAACGCCTAAAGTTGCCAGGCCACATCTTTCATGCGCTCAGGATTTCATCCTCACATCAGGTCCAGGGCATCAACATCGACTGCCATTACCAGCCCGTCAGGCAAGCGTTTACGCCTGAGAAAATCGGTTAGGGCTGTTTGCCCCTTCTCACCAGCAAAGTTTTTTATAAGTAGATGGAATCTGAATTTGCCCCGCAAGCGCTCGAGCAGGCAGGGCGCGGGCCCCAATACCTGAATTACCTCCTCGGGAAAGGTATCTTCCAGGTGTTTACAGATCTCCTCAGCCAGCATGTCGCATTCTCGCTCTACTTCCAGATGGTCGATGCCAGACACGACAATCCGCAAAAGCTGGCTAAAAGGCGGGTAGCTGAAGCCCTTACGGGCAGCCAACTCTTCTTCGACGAAGCGATGGTAGTCGTGCACTTTCGCCCATTGCAAAACCGGCATGTTGGTGTCGTATGTTTGCAAGACTACTTTGCCTTCGCGGTCACCGCGACCGGCGCGACCGGCGACCTGGGTGAGAAGCTGGAAGCCTCTCTCCATGGCCCGATAGTCAGGCACGTTGAAAGAAGCGTCTGCGGCCATTACGCCAACCAGGCTGACATTGGCGATGTCTAGCCCTTTAGCCACCATCTGCGTACCAATCAAAACGTCTGCCTGACCCTGAGCGAAGCCATGCAGAACCTCTTCATGTGAGCCTTTTCGCATGGCTATGTCAGAATCGAGCCGGAGCACTCTCGCTTGGGGAAATAATTCTTTCAAATCGAATTCTATGCGTTGTGTGCCGAGACCGAACTGGCGAATAAACGGGCTTTGACAGGCCGGGCATTCGATAATAGCGGAGCTTCTAAAGCCGCAGTGATGGCAGGATAAGTATCCGCTGTTGTATTCATCCTGACTGTTTTTAAAATGCCCGTGCGTCTGGTGAAAGACGAGCGAGACGCTGCAATTGCGGCAACGAGCCACATAGCCGCAGGCTCGACAGAATACGTGACTGGCGTATCCACGTCGATTCATCAAAAGAATCGCCTGCTCACCTTTCTCGAGACAATGGCTGAGCCGATCTTCGAGCAGTTTGGAAAATACTTTGCGGTTGCCGGCCAAAAATTCTTGCCGCATGTCGACGATCGTCACTTCCGGCATCGCCTGTTTGTACACGCGATTGGGCATCTCGAGCAAGCTCTTCTCTTGCACGGCACGAAAGTAGGTAGCGACGTCGGGCGTGGCTGAGCCCAGCACCACCATGCAACCTTCTCGCCGAGCTCTTTCGTTGGCCACGTCTTTGGCGTTGTACCTGGGACTGGGACTGCTCTGTTTGTAACTGCTGTCGTGTTCTTCGTCGAGAATGATCAAACCCAGTTCGGGCAGATTAGCTAAAACGGCTGAGCGAGCGCCAAGCAGCACTCTCACGTCGCCGGCGCGCAAGCGCCGCCAGGTGTCGAATTTTTCTCCGTCAGACAAAGCTGAATGCCAGACCGAAACTTTGTCTCCGAAGCGCTCAGTTAAACGCCGCGCCAGTTGAGGCGTCAAGCTGATTTCGGGCACGAGCATCAGGGTTGTGCGACCGGCTTGCAATGTCTGATCGATCAATCGCAGATAAATTTCAGTTTTGCCTGAACCGGTAACTCCGTGCAACAACCATGGTTGGTTGTGGTTGGCTGTCTCTTTTCCGCTCAGTTTTGCAGCCAGCTCCTGGCTGAGAATATTCAGTACTGACGTTTGTTCGTCCGTCAAAAGCAATTCTTTAGCTGACTTGCCATTGGCGCCTTTGAGATGGGCGAGCGGGTCGCGGAAGTCTTGTTCCTGGTTGATCGTCAAAACCCCTGACTGAGCCAACTTTTTGATCATGGTGTGAGTGGTTTTGCTTGATTCGATGAAATCTTTGATCGTCATGGCTCCGCCATTTTTCTGCAAAACGGCGATCAATTCTTCTTGTCTTTTGTTGGCCGGCTCTACGCCCGTCCACAAAACTGAGGAAATTAGCTTCGGTGCCTGCGCCGCCCAAGTTTCGCTCGTAGTTTTGATTTGCCCCTCTTGTTTGAGAAAACCGATCGCTCGGTAGAATTGAGCATTGGTGATTCGACCTTTTTGCTTGCACCGTTGTCTTAACGCACTCGCTGCCAGAGCTCCATGTTTCGATTCACGCAAGCAGCTGAGAATGGCTTTGGCTGCCGGATCGCTGATATGCGCAAGCGAGATTGCTCCTGGTTTGTCACTGAGTTCGACAATTTTTTTGATGCGTGGTGTGAAATTGGCTGGTATCGCAGCCGATATCACATCCGAAAGGCTGGCGCAGTAATAGTCAGCCAGCCAGTATAGAAAGTCGACATAATTTTTATCGAAAAACGGCTCCGGCTCGACTACTTCAGCTATTTCTTTAATCGTGATTCCGGCTTCGCAAGAATCGGCGAGCGAAATGATGAAGCCGCCGACCAAGTCACGATGGCCAAACGGCACCAGAACTTGAGCCCCGATAAATGCTTCGGCCGCTAAGGTACTCGGTATTTTGTACGTGAATAGCCGGTCTTTCAGCTCCCGCGCTTCCAGATCCAGTACGACATTTGCATATACAAAACCGCTCAAAAATAAGCTCCGCGACCCTGGTGGCGAACGCAATGTTTTGCCATCCAAGTATAAAGATAGTGCCATAGTGTCACCTCCTGCTGATTCGATTTGAAAGTCTTTCTTTCTTTAACGTCGG
>CAJCHQ010000883.1 GCA_903970295.1 Bryobacterales bacterium | reverse complement strand
TTCGCGCCATTTTGGAGCGACAACTTAAATTATTCGATTAAATCGACGAATGTCACAGAAAGGTTATCTATGAACCTTATTCTCTAAATCAGCGAGGCGGATTTACTACTCTTCCAGCAGAAGCACATGAAACCTCGTGGCAGAGCCAGACCCGGCGTTTAACAACTCGAAAACGTCATCCTGTCGGAATTGTAGGACAGTACAATCTGAAGTTAGGTCAGATAGTGAATCTTGGCTCAAGGCCTGAAGAAGAAAAAGAGGCAAAAAAAATTCAGTGACACGCTTCTGTCACATTCGCGAGTTATCTTCTACCCAGTCGATAAACCCAGAGGAAAAACTAATGATCAATTTCGAATCCTCGCCATGTCTGGTAAACATGGATGGTCACGAAACTCACTTCCTCGACAACGACGAATACTGGCTTGGCCGCACATCATCTAACGACATTAGCGTCGGCAACGACCCATTCGCCTCGCGACGCCACGCGGTCGTGAAGCGGATTGAGAAAGACTATTTTATTGAAGATTTTGGCAGTCGCAACGGCACCTTCGTCAATGGCGAGCGCATTTATGGCAGACAGAAGTTGCGCCTCGGCGACCATATATTCGTGGGCAACACATGCTTTCTTTTTGACCATCAACGTCAACCGTCGATCATCACCGATGTAATCGGACAAGCCGTCGAAATGGCGCCGATAAAATTCGGCCTTGTCCCACTCAAAGGTTTGTTTTTGAAATCGAGTTTGCGCCGATCTTCAGTGGCTTCGGTGAACTAGTTCAGGCGAGACTGCAGCTAGCATCTAATCACGACAATCTGCGCAGCGAAACTTACTTGCCGCCCTTTTCGTTCTTGCCGCCCTTTTCGTCCTTGCCGCCCTTTTCGTCCTTATTGATCTTTTCGGTCAATGTGTCGACAACTTTGAGCAATTCATTGCGCTTGGTCAGCTTCAATTCGCATTTGAGCGCACCGTTAAAAGCATCGCGTGATTCAGCCAGTTTGCCTTCGTCATAGAGACAATTGCCTAAATTTTCCCAGGCGCCGCCGAATTCTTTGTCCAGTGCGATCGCTTTACGGCAGGCTGCTTCACCCGCTTTGGGGTCCGAAGTGCGCTCCAGGGCGTAGCCCAAATTGGCAAACATCACCGGATCGAAGGGATATTTGGCAATCGCGGCATTGTATTTCTTGATTGCTTCGGAATATTTTTTCGACGTCGCCAGATCGATGCCTTCGTTGAATAGCACAGTTGCTTTCTGCCAATCTTCCTTTTTGCCTTTGCCGGGAAAGCCAGGAGCATCTTTGATCGAATTTTCTGTCGGTTTGACATTTGGCACCGGCTGCACCGCCGGATTTTTTTGCGCATTGACTGCCTGGTTCGACAACAGCCCCGCCACCACTAACGGTATCACGCGAATAATTTTCCTCATCAGGAACCTCTTGATTGCTTGTCTCTTACATCTGAAAGCCTATTATCTCATCTGCAAGCAAAAAGCTCAAAAAACACACGGCCGATGATTGCTCACCGGCCGTGTTCGCTAAAATCGACCACTGATGTGGTTCAGGCAATGCGTGCAGCTTTCTTTTTCAGCTCTTGCACTAAGTCTTCTTGACCCAAAAGATATCCGCGACGAGCTTGATCGTCTGCGTATGTGATGATCGCTTCGGTCAGATTGTTCAACATAGACATGGGGACGAACTCGCTCACCTGGTTCAGCAGGCGCTCTACGCTCATCCACTCTTCGGTATTCAATGGAATCGCATCGTCAAGGCGGGCGATTATTGTGTAGTTACGAAGCTTATCAACCTTAGTATTCATGGTTACACCTTTTCCCGAATGGCCCACAACTTTTTCAGGCCGACTCGTAATACGAGTCCTGCATGTTGAACTCAACTGCCTGTTGCCAGTCGCGTTCTTGTCTCTCTGAATGTCTTATGCCCGGTGAAAAACTCTCTAACCCTGGAAGTCAGATGCCAAGCGGCGATTTGGTTATTTAGAATACTTCTCTTCGTACATTTGGCGGACAAAAGCCACTGCTTCCGCCTGATTCACCACTTCATTAATTTCCTGGGCTTCCTCTAATTCGGCCAGTAAATTGCCCACAATCGGCCCGCCAGGGATCTCAAGGATCTTCATAATCTGATTACCGTCCAGATATTTCACTCGCGTACTGCTCTCTTCTCTATGCACTCGATATCCTTCGAGCAATTCGACCAGACTGTAAGCTAGCCCCTCGCGCTTATCGCCCATCAGTCCTGGACCGCGCGTGGCACCAAAATCTGCAAAGGCGAGTAGCATAAGCTCCGGAGTGTCATCACCGACTGTTCTGTAGAAGCGGCGTATGGCTTTCTCTGTAGGCGGTCCCTGGTGATAGAGCTGGCCCGGGCGCAAATGCCAGGCAATTAATTTGACGATGAATTTGGCTAGCGGTCGCGACCATTTCATCCGCTGAGCGATCAGTTCAGCCATCTCGGCGCCGATCCGGTCGTGGCCAAGAAATGTATGGCGACCATCGTCATTGACGACCCAGGTTTGGGGTTTGCCAATATCGTGCAGCAGACAAGCCAATTTTGTGGCAGCCAGTCTGGTGGCACCGGAAGATAGCTCCTTTTGGGCCGACTCATGCACCCAATCAGGCATGCGCCCGTAAGTTTCCTCCAATTGAGGAATGGTCTCGAGACTGTGCTCGAAAAGACCCAGGTGGTGATAAGCGTTAGGCGTCACTTTGTGCGTATCGGTCAGCTCGGGAAAAATGATCTCGAGCAGACCGGCATGAGCCATGTCAAAAACGAATTTGGAAAAATTGTGATTACCGAAGATGCCGAAGATCTCTACATTTATACGTTCAACTGCCACATCGGCTAATTTATTGACGTGTTTTTGCAGCCAGTTACGTGTTTTGGCTTCGATGGTGCCATTGATGTGAGATGCAAAGCGATATGCGCGCAAAACCCTCAATGGATCTTCCACGAACGAAGCTTCCGAAAGGGCGCGTACACGCTTGGACTCGAGATCGGCCAAACCAGTGCTGTAGTCGAGGATGTATTCGGGCGTTGCCGGATCCCAGACGAGCGAATTGATCGTGAAATCGCGCCGCCAAACATCTGACTGAATGGTACCGCCGACGCAACCAGAGAAATCAAAGATGGTGCTATTCGGAAGAACAACTCGGGCTGTATCGTTCGGTTCATCGAGCGGTACAAAATGGCCGTCCATCTGGCCAGCAACATGCTTGGCAAAGGCAAATCCATGGCCGCCTTCAATCGCGAAGTCGAAGTCTTTAGGCACGACTTTGGTCTGCTTGCCATCAATTTTCAGCAAGGAGTCACGCGGATATCCACCGACTAAATAAATACGGTGTCCGGTCTCTTCGGTGACTTTAAGCAAACGTTTGACTTCTTCATGCGCGAGAGGCTGCATGGAAAGTGGCATGTCTGCGTGCTTTTGCGTTGTCAAAATGAAAGTCTTGCTGAAAATTAGTAGCTAGTCGCTCTACAGTATAAATGAATGGGAGCCCTAGTTATTGGGGAGGTTTAGGTAATTCATCGTCTTCATTGGCTTCGTCCCGCATTTTCTCAGCTTCTTCCTGGGAAAATTTGAAATGCCCGGCCAGGTAGACGAGACCCCCGACTAGCGAAACCCCTGTATTCATGCCCAACCAGATCAAGGCATAAGTGAAGGCATGGGCTTTGTCGACACCGGCTACCGGCAGTGTGAGGAAGTAGGTATAGGCACCTTCGCGGACGCCAATGCCATTGAAACTTGGCGTAATAAATCCAAGCACTGCCACTGAAGGGTAAAAAACGAAGTAATACCAGAGCGGCACCGAGCTAAGCCCCAGCGACCAGCCGATCAGAACGTGGCAAATGACAATGATTACTTGCAAGAGCAGCGACTGTAAGAGGGCCGCGAGAATCAGCTTGCGATCGTGCCAATAAATTTGGGCGGTCGAGTTATTGAAACGCTGGGTGATGCGATGATGCTCGCCCAGAACCCGTCGCGATATCGCTGGAGCCAGAGGCACAGCCACGAGCACACCGAGGGTGCCCAGGAAAATGGGCAGCTTCAACTGCCAGGCCAGGTCAGAGCCGCCAGGACCAAGCAAGATACCGAGAGTGGCAAAGATGAAGAGAACTGCAATGCCCACAGCGCGATCGGCGAAAACCGAGTAGAACGCTTGCTTATATTTGCCGCTCCCCTCAGACAAGTAGTAGCAGCGGCTGACATCACCCCCTACCGTCGATGGCAGAAAAAGGTTGAAGAACATGCCCACGAAACAATATTGCAGCAATTCCCGCACTGGTTTGCGGAAACCTACAGCCTGAGCCAATAGCTGCCAGCGCCAGGCGTTGACGATGGTGCTGCCGAGAAACAGCGCGGCGGCCGCAGACAACAACCAGAGATTGGCTTGAGCCGCTACTTCAATTGTTTTGGCAAGATCGATCTTGCCGAATACGAACAGAGAAGCAATCAGCACAACGCTGAAGGCGATTTTAAGACGAAGCTGAGTGGCTTTTGACAAACCACTGATTCTCGACAAAATACCCGGCCTTTTCTCGCTTTCGGCTGAGGACTGCATCGGTCGTGTTTGGTCCTCCTCGGGCTCTAACACTGTCGCCGAGGTCAGACTATGAGACTCCATTCCCCAAAACGCCCTCGATTGATGGATATTATAAGCACTTGCTTCGGCGGCTTCTCTGCCACTGACTCAGGCGCGATTGACAATGTTAGTGGCTATCTCTTGGCTTTGCCCGGCTAAACATTTAACATCCCTCGGAAAAGAGCATTCCGATATCTTTATCAACCAAAGAGACATATCGGGTTAGAATTAAATATTCTAAAGTTTCGCTCGAAGTGCCCCGACGGCGTGTGGTCCCTCCGAAATTTAGGGGATATTCCAATTATGCAGCGTCGTCACTTGTAACAGGAACCTCAGGGTTCTTCGCATGGACTGCGGCCGATGATCTAAGATTCAATATAGACAGACTGACGGAAAAACAGAGGTGGGCATAGTGTTTGAACGGAAACGAGCAGCGAGAATCGGCATTCCGCTGTTATCTTGTTTGCTCTTTTTTGGTTTGCAACACTGGCTTTTGGCCGGAGAGAGGCACGCTCAAACTGAACAGCGGGTCTTGTTAGCCGA
>CAJCHQ010000882.1 GCA_903970295.1 Bryobacterales bacterium | reverse complement strand
TCATGCGCGGCCACGGACCTTGATCGAAGGCTTTGCGCGCAGCCAGAATCGCCTGCTCGACGTGCTGTTTACCTGATTCGGCCACTTTGCACAATGGCTTGCCGTCGGCCGGATTGAACAACGTTCGCTCCGAAGCGCCTTCCTTAAAATGGCCGCCAATGAATTGATGCCATTTACGGTCTACTTTGACCTTAGGTGCCGCCGTCACGGTCTGAGCCATTGCAATCAACCTCTCTGAAACTGGGTTCAACAAACATCCGTGACACTAGAGAATAGTGCAGTCGATGCCGCTCCAGACTGCAAGTAAATACAGAAAGTGCCTTAATAATAGCACTCTCGATCTCTTTACATAAGCTGGAGGGAGGCAGCCTGAAACCCGCTTTCGAAGGCTAATCAGATAATCTCGACAGTCAGGCTGCTGAGAGTGTGCGAAAATTATCTGGGTCCGACAATGCCATGCCTGGACTATTGGTCGCTGAAAGCCTCCATTCTGCCGAATTTGATGCAACCGGCAGACTGAGGCTCACAAGAAATTGGGAAGATGACGAAACCGTCTATGTACTCAGGCTCTTTTGTGACACTGGAAGGTCCGGAGGGTGCTGGCAAAACCACACAAGCCAAGAATCTGTCCAAACAGCTGGATACTCTGGGCATTCCGCACCTGATTACGCGAGACCCCGGCGGCACTCCTCTGGGGAGGCAGATCCGCCGCATCTTGCTCAATCCGGAAAACCCTGTCAACCCTGTCACAGAGCTGCTTCTTTATCAAGCCGATCGGGCTCAGCATGTGTCAGAGGTGATTCTGCCTGCACTGCAAGCTGGTACCCTTGTCATTTGCGATCGTTATACTGACTCGACCATCGCCTATCAGGGCTGGGGACGTGGGCTGGATCTCAAACTGATCGATGAACTGAATGCGATTTCCACTCAGGGATTACGCCCCGAACTGACCATTCTTTTCGACCTGGAAAGCAGCGACGGCTTAGCTCGCCTTCATCCAGGCGGGCACGACCGGCTGGAACGCGAAGCGCTCGAGTTTCATCTCAAGGTCAGACAGGGTTATCTCAACCTGGCTAAAGAAGAGCCGAAGCGCTGGCGGACACTCGATGCCAGCAAACCAATGAGTACGGTGCAGTCAGAGTTTCGCAAGATTCTGCTCGATAATCTCGCCCCGAAATTCAAATTGACCGGCATCACCGACTAAATACCGGCAGCTGAATGCCGATGGCTTAAAGCCGTCGCTGCTAGGGACACCACCGTATCTGGTGGCAACGAACGGCTTAATCAGATCTGCTGCAATACCAGGTTAATGTATTGATCGGGCCATTTCTGCGCCGAGCGAATCAAGATCCAGCCGCATTTGTTTCTCGTCCTGTGGATCGATCGATCCTTCGCCGGCTGTGCGCAAATTGGCATACTTAGATTGCAGATCAGTGGCTCGGCGCCGTAGATGATCGTAAGCACCAGCGTCGATTTTGCCTTTGTCTTTTTGTTGATCGAGATACGTCAACAAATCGCCAATCACTGTGGAAACCGGTGGTGTCTGCTGGGTTGGGGCAGCGCCAGCATTCTGTCCGTACATGATCGGAGTATTGTAGTAACCGCCGCCACCACCCCATGGATAGTAGAAGCCGTTCGGCGAGCGCCACACCTGATAAGTGCTGCCCATGCTGTTGATGTTGTAGTAGCCGCCACCAACCGGGGTCGGCACGCCATATATAGGACTGGTGCCGATTCCACCGTAAGGATTGGCATAGAAACCACCAGGCTGAACGTAGCCTGGTTGCTGCGTGTTGTAGCCGAAATTGCGCGAATAACCAGGACCTCCATAATAGGTCCCTGGATTGCCGTAGGCATTCGGAGGCGCATATCCACCAGTTCTTGCTACCTGGGCAAAAGCCGCAGAACCAGTACTGCAAATTAAGAGCACAACTAAACTAAGCTTTTGCATAAACCGACCCGATCACCGTCCATCCCCAGTATACAAGCGGCCTGCCAGTTTTGCCCGGGCCCAGCCACCTGCCGATCAGTCTAAAACCAGCGATGATTCATCTCTTCGGCGGAGAGATGCAGACAAATCAAACCCCAGAAACCAATAAAAGCCCATGAATTGATATTGGCAACCCCTGCAGGCGGCAAGCCATGGGCGGTAGTCAGAGAAATCAAGCCGGGCACCATGACCAATGCGCAAAATAGGCTCAGACGCTTGCAAACACTCATGAAAGGACGGCCGAGCTTTATTTTCCTCTTAAAAAGGATGAAGCCGACCAGGCCTAAAACCAAAGCCATGATCAATCCATGCAAGGCCGCCCAGAAAAATATGTTGCAAACAACTGCATAAGCCGCCTGCTGGATGGCAACGATAGTTTCGTGCAAGTTAAAGTTATCGCTTAATGCTTCCATAATCGAAGCTCGACTGTGCGTTTGAGGATCGCCTGTGCCTTCCTCCCCGGCTACCCGCAGATCATAACCCAGTCCAGGCTCTGCGATCATTTTGTAGCGCTTAGCTTCGCAAAGACTCATTCGAGAGATGCCTTTGGATGAGATACACTCGTAAGCCGCTTGCCCGCTAAATCCAAGGGTTGTTCTATTACCCGCCCTTAAGCCAGGAGTGAAGATGCGAAAAGGTTCTAAATACTTTGTTTTCGGTTTGATCGGGGCATCAATAATGACAGCCCTTCCCGATGCTAAATCGATTAAGCAAGAAGCCGTTCCAAACGAACATTTCGACCGGGCGCAAACACTCATCGTCAACCTTAACCGGGTCCAGGGATCATCTGGCTGGTACCTGCTGGAAGGCCTGAAATGCTGCAAAACTATGGACCACGATTTGCTTAAAGCTTTGCGCCAGGTTCAAGAAGTCGACAAAACTTTCGGCAAACTGCGCGGTCGTCCCGACAGCAAACATCTGGACACGACCGAGATTAAGCTCGAAAAAGCAATCCAATCCAATCAGCAACTAACTTCCGATCTGTTGGACGCCTACGATGATTTGAAAGCTCAGATCAAAGAAACACTGGTAACGGACGAGAAACTAAAGCTATAAAATGCTTATTCCTTGAACCAATTTTTGCCGTCCGAAATCAGGCGGTCGATTTTAAACTGATTGGAATTGGTGTACGTCTCCGACACCATACCGGATAGAGTTTCACCGCTGGCGGTTCTATACTTGATAATGCCGTCCTTGCTGTTATTGCAGACCATAATTTCTCGACCAGCCGTGCCACTAGCCGGCG
>CAJCHQ010000881.1 GCA_903970295.1 Bryobacterales bacterium | reverse complement strand
GCTTGGTTTTAATATCGAAGAAGTTACTCACGCGCAGGTCGAGGCCGTCGTTGATGCCGAATTGAAACGCCGGTACAAGCCGGAATTTCTCGACCGCATCGATGAAATCTGCATCTACAGGGCTTTGACCACAGACGAATTGCGCGAGGTCGTCGAAGTCGAAGTCGAGAAGTTGAAGTTTCGCTTGCTGACGGACATTCCACTCGAGAGACAGTTCGAATTGAGAGTTATGCCGCCGGCTGTCGATTTCATTCTCGATAAGTCTTTGCAGAATGCAAAGAGTGCTCGCAATATTCGAAAGACCGTCGATCGGTTACTCACAGACGAGCTGGATAATGAACTCGACAAGCTGCAAATTCCCTATCAATCGCTCGTCGAAGTAACGATCGAATTGAACGAGAAGAAGCTTGCTTTCTACGTTACGGAAGGCGCAGGTAAGTTGCCTGTGCGCGATCCGCTCCAAATAGTGGGCGGCTACGCTAAAGATGCGGTGAGCGGGCAGCATTTGCAGGAGCGCATCACTAGGGCGCATGCCGAAAAATACAAGCCCGGGAAAGGAGAGCGGCTGTACAGCGTGACTGTGCGGCTGGGCGAAAATGAGCAGGAAGGACAAGAGTTAGCGTACTCGTTGCAGCATGATTTGACGCAAGTCTTCAGGCTGAAGATAGTCCATTCCACCCTGCATTACGAAGAACCGCTCTATGCCGAAATGTGGGTCAGAGCGACGCCTTCCTTCGAAGAGCTGATCAAAGCGAAATATCCGGAAGCAGAGATCGAGCCGATCGATGAGGACTCTGTCCTCAGATCGTGAGCGAGATCGAAGAGGGCAAGGTTCCACACCAAGCTGTGGTGTTAGTGCCCTCTTCTATTTTTTTTTGATATATACTATACCGCTACCAACGAATATGATTAGTAGATCGGAGGTGAGCTGTGGCTGTGGTTTTGCCGAGTGCTCAACCGATATCGGTTGACCTCCTGGCAGCAGCAACGTCCCTAATGTATTTCGTGTCAGAGAAGCAAATGATTAGCAAGTGTTTGGGGAGTCGCATCTGTACTCGAGTTTTTGCCAGAGCCAATGGACAGAGATTTCAACTCTGTCCATTGCTGAAGACTGAAACCTCAGTGTGTTTGTGATTTGGCAGAGTCTACCAGTGGCGATGGTGACGGTGGTGTCGGCCTGTGTAACCAGTGCCCATGAGTCCTGAGTTCAGCAGTCCTGAACTCATCAACCCCGTGTTGTAACCGCTGTAGTGATTATGTCTGGCTTCGGCTGCGTTGCTGATCAAGAACAATCCTGGAAGCAAAAGGGCTAGCAATTTAAATTTGGTCATGAATGTTCTCCCGGAAAATGAATACAAAAAAAGGAGCCAACATCGTGGGAGCAAACGATGTTCTTCTGCTGACTTGCCTTTTTTGGGCCAGCCCGCATATCTGGAACTCTAGAGTCATACCGTGGAGAAAGTGTGAAGTGTTTCTGGTCATTTCTGCGCTATCCCACGCTTGTCGATTCTGAGTTTTGGAGCCGGGTGGTTGTCTTATAGAGTGCCCAAAAAAACCAAAATAAGTAAAAGTATGTTTAAAAATTTAAAAATTTAAAAATTGAACAAAAAGAAGTCTCAGAAAAAAAACAGCAGTGCAATGTTTATTCACTACACCGCTGTTCATCAGTTCAGGAGCTGTAATTCTCGGAGTTGTGCAGCTTAGTTCAAACGCGATTGCTGTTTCTACTGTGGCTTCCCATCATCGACAACAAGGCTTTCAGTTGGACCTTGGTGTTCGAGTAATTGAATTGGTCGATAGCGGCTTCGATGCTGCGTAAGGCCACCCGAATCTTTCTGTTAAGGTGTTGGCCGCTAGAATCGAAGAGGTCATCTTCCGAAGCTAGGAATAACCCAACCCACTTCAGCCACACCCGCGATTTGTCCCAGGAGGAGGTATTCATCTTCGGGAAAAACCAACGAAGGGGTGATTGCAGAGAGTCGAAGAACCAGACGAGCGAATATTTTGCGTTTGAAACACCATCCAGCGCAATTTGCCAGACGTCCTCTCGGTCGCGGTAGCAAGAGCGATCAGTTCGGCCAAGAGGTATGGTGAATTTGATCAGCTCTGCCAGTAGTCCCAAAAAGTGGTCTAGCACCACAGCTTGGGTGGTTCCTGAAAAGCTCATCACATCCGTGTCGTAGTAGATAGCACCGACCGGATACATAGTTGACGGTGTGTACGCGACTGATTTGACTTTTTGTCCGAGGACGAGAGTGCGAAAATCGGCTGCCAGTCCGCGCACCAGAATTGCCATCACCACAGGTAACTCTTTCTCGCGTTTCTGAAAGGCGGTGACCAACGACTGTGAGCACTGCTGAATTTGCTCAGAAAGATGGTCGTGAATTTGCCAGATGTTACCGCTGTGCATTGCCTGTTTCTGACATGCCATCGCAGCTTTGACGATAATGGTGACGTATCCGTCGCAAACTCTCTGGTACGCCTCGTCTTCCTCCAGAATGTCGGCGATGAAGTGTGCTTCGCGAATCCAGTTGATGGCGATAGCGAAAGTCGTGCGGTGGCCGAGCGCTGATGCGTCACTCATTGCGAAGCGAAAGTTGTCCATGACCACGTCGAAGTGAGCCTTCGCTTCTTCGTGATTAAGTGTGAATTCCTGGTCTTGGTCCATGTGAATCTCCAGTAAGTGCGCCTGAGCGCGGTTGAAGAGAATTGCCCAGCGAGATTTCTCGCAAGGTTTCCCAGCAGGTCGAAGGTGAACTTAGTTGCCACTGAGGTGTCTCAGCGGGTCAGCAATTGAATTGATTGGCAGAGCAGATCTCAGCGGCTGAAAATCGATCCGTAACCAGTGCAGACAGGTACTCACTATGTCGGGCGTCGAACCACGCTTGAGAGAGTGTCGAGCGACTGGCTGGATAGCTGGATACATCGTTGGCGAATGCGTTCTAGGTGGAAAAACGCATAGTAAGCTTGAACTGCAAAACAGATCCAACCACCTACTGCCCGACGATGAGAGTGGGAAGTAGAACAACAGCGTGGGTGGAAGGTATTGTTATTTTAGAAAGAGTTCGATCAGAAATCATGAGAAGTAAGGGATCTGAGCTTAGCAAATTTATGTTGGCAAAGTTGCTTTGAAATTGAGTGCGTGACAACTCCCTGTTCGGCAACTGAAAGGTTTTATCTATCGGAGCTATCACCAGTTCTGCTAGAGTGTGGTCATGAAAAAACGCCTGAAGAAAGTCCAGAAAGTGCTTGCCGAGAAGAATCTTGGCGGTTTGCTCGTGCGCACGAATGAGGGTGATAATCAAAACGTTCGTTATCTAAGTGGGTTTGGTGGCAGTACAGCAATATTGCTCATCGCCGCCAAGCGAGCCTTTATCGTTGCCGATGCACGTTATTATGCCCGCGCCACTGAAGAGGCTAAGGATTGGGAATTAGTCAAAGTCGCGCGTGGCAAAAGATTTACCGATTGCGTCAATGAGGCCCTTTCGCTCGCGGATTTGAAGAAGACTAGCAAAGTCGCATTCGAAGCCGCGCACACGCCAGTCTCTGTTGCCTCGACCTGGGAAGAGGCTCTAGCTTGTAAATTGGTCCCGACCACGCACATTGTTGAGCGCCAGCGGCAGTACAAAGACAGTCACGAAATCGAATGTCTCAGAGAGGCTTGCCGCGCCACGAGCGAGGTCTACAATCAGGTGGCAGCCATGATTGAGCCAGGCATGACCGAACTCGAAGTTGGTTTTGAACTTGATATGCGCTTGCGTCGAGAAGGTGCCACCGCCAATAGTTTCACATCCATTGTCGCTGGCGGTCCCAACTCGGCAATTCCCCACCACGGCACAAGCTCGCGAAAGCTCAAAGCGGGTGAGCCGGTAATCATGGATTTTGGCGGCATTTTTGAAGACGGTTATTGTAGCGATATCACGCGCACAGCTTTCGTTCCTGGCAAGAAGCCAGACCCAAAAATGCGGCAGATTTACGAAATCGTTCTCGCTGCGAACAAGGTGGCTCGCAAGGCTCTGAAGCCGGGTATGCTCAACCGAGACTACGATAAGGTGGCGCGCGATTATATCGAAAAGTCGGGCTACGGTAAATACTTCATGCATGGACTGGGTCACAGTCTTGGGCTTGTTGCTCATGATCCGTACGACTATGAAAATGACCCCTTCGACGTTGGAACGGTGGTTACCGATGAGCCTGGCATTTATATCGACGGTTTTGGTGGTGTGCGAATCGAGGACGATCTGGTCTTGACCAAAGATGGTGTTGAACGTCTTACTAAAGCGCCCTACTGGAAATTCTAGCTCCTCTTTTTTGCAACACTTATCGCAGTTGCGTCAGCGGTATCTGCCTCCCAGCAACTCATCAGTGAGCGCGTAACGGAACATTAGAGCAGGCGATAGCTGGCCAGTTAGTTAAGTGTTATCGGGAGCTGCGCTAGACCTCTTTTGGATTAACTGTTGACATCTGGTGTCAAGAACTCTCTTTGAGTGGTGAATTTACTAAACAAACGCGTTGAGTTGAGCTTCTTATCTGTCTAGATTCAGGGCCTATATGTATTTCTCTTTTTCATCTGGTGCTTAGGCAAACTCTCTAACAAACAACTTCAGCACAGCTTATCGCACACGTTTTCAGCGCGCGATCTTTACTACATACCTCTGCCGCCAGTGACACCGCTTTAGATGCAGACTCCTGAGTGACGTTCGCACACCTCACGCACGATTGACGGGATCAGATTCTCAACTGGCCCGACTGTAGTACCCAAGATACCGCGTTGTTTTCTCTCCACCAGCCAATGCAGAAAAAGCACACGGCTGAGTGCTTCACCCGATGGCAACAGACGTCTCACGTCTTCGACATCGCGTACGAATTCAAAGCAATAAGCTTCCACACAGTCGTTGCGGAAGTCGGAGAATTTACCGTTTTTGTGGTGTTTCATAGTCAGTGTGGCGAGATCCATCAAGGGCACACCCAGGATTGTGAACCACGACCAGTCGATGAAAAACAACCGATCGCTGCGCAAGATGATGTTCTCCGCGTAGAGATCGCCATGCACGAGGGAGGTAGGCTCACCGGCAAAATTTTTGGCAAGCGTTTGCATGAGGGAGATGATCGATTTTCCGTCTTCCGCGCTGCATAGCTGCCAGTCCGACAGTTGTTGCACCAATTTGGTTGCGAACTCTTCGTAGTCGATTGGGAACAGCGTGCGTAGCACATTCATCTGCAACAATTCGTCGGTGCGGTAGCAGTAGGAACGGTGTAGCTTCGCCAATTCTTCGCCTACTCTGCTGGCTAACTCCGCGGTCGCGTCTGTCATCAAAGATGCGGTGCCAAGGTCTTCAAGAAATAACGCTGTCAGCGGTCCGTGGTGCGCACTGAGATAGAGCTGAGCCGAGCTAGTGATAGACGGTTGCAGCACTCGTTCATGCAAGTCTTGTTCAACATCCCATGGTGGCAGGACCAGCTTGTAGATAATGCTCTCTGGCAGAGCATCGACGATCCTCAGTCGCTCGACATAAGACAAATCGCGATGTCGTAAGACTTCGCGGTCAGAGATGCGAATTTCCTTGCCATAAAACTCGGCAAGCCATGCCTTCAACTTTTCATCCGGAACGGGGGTGAGCAGTTCCAGGCTAGCGTCTTCGTTTTGATTGCTCACAGCGCCTTCGATTGGTCTTCGACAACTTACTAATTCTACCGCTGCAGGGACCGTGAACGGCTCTTGCGGTGATTGCAATTCGAGCGGCGCTGTTCGCCCTCACAAATCTAGGAGGTTATCATGCACACACAAGAAAGTCCTGGCGCTCATGCGTCGCCGCATCATCCGGGCGGAGCTCCCCACCCCGGTGGAGGTGGTTCCTTCAACCACCCGGTTGTACATGTCCCGGGTGGCTTATTCGGTACCCACGACACGGTCGTGACCGACGCGTTAGTATTCATGTCGGTTATGAATTTTGTCGGCGGCGGCACTCACCCCGATGTTCACTTCAGCATGCATGGCGCATCTGGACCGATCAGCGGGTTTCACAAGGCGGACGGAGCTCCGGGACCAGGTGGCGGCATCACGGCGCGTCCTGGTTTCGACGGACAGCAGGCAATCTTGGTCAGCTCGAATGAGTTGGAGAAACCCGGTAAGGCCTTGTTGTTCTACGTCCACGCCAGCGGCATCGGCAAACCGGTCTCGATCAGAAGCTTCCTGGAAGTGCTGGCTGTTCAGCTCGGATTGGTCAATATCACTTACAATCCTGCCCCCATCCCCACTTCGACGACGATCGAGCCCTGGAATTACTACGAGGATCCCACGAGCACGGACTTGCCGCCGGGCTATCTGCCAGGCATGGAGGGTAACACCACCACTGTCACCATGCGCTTTCAGAACGCCATGCGCATCAACCCTGCTCTCAGTCTGTGGAGACAGGCGCAGCTCAAGGCCTGGTTGTTCATGCGGCAGAACCCCCACCAGCGGAATGCATGGCTTTTCGAAGCCTGGGCTCCGCGGAAAGGCGAACTGTTTGCTGACAGCCAGCTGCACCCCTCGAAGGACAAAAACAACCAGAGGGTGACGGTCAAAATCGAA
>CAJCHQ010000880.1 GCA_903970295.1 Bryobacterales bacterium | reverse complement strand
AAATCGAAAATTTTATTGGTTTTCCATCCGGGCTTTCAGGAGCCGAACTGGCGATGAGGGGCGTACTGCAGATGCTGAAGTTCGGCGCAAAGTTAGTAGCACCGGTCTCCGTAGAATCGATTCAACCGGCGTGCGATAAAGGCTATTTGACACTGACACTCAGTTGTGGTGCGGCGATTCGCGCACGTACTGTGCTAGTTGCAACCGGAGTGACATGGCGCAAACTATCGGCGAAAAATGCCGAGCGCTTTGAAAGGCAAGGAGTATATTACGCTTGCACTGGAGTCGAAGCGTGCTTGCATGAAGATGACGTCGCCGTTGTGGGTGCCGGCAATTCAGCTGGGCAAGCGGCAATGTATTTAGCCGAATGCTGCCCGGGGCGAACGGTGCATATTATGGCTCGCGGACGTTTTGGTACCAGTATGTCCGACTACCTGAGCGCACGAATCTTAGCCACTCCAAGCATCAAAGTGCATGAGTCAACTGAAATAACCGAAATCATCGGCGACCATGCGATCAAGGAAATTGAGATCTTAAATCAAAGCGGTGCGCGCAATCGCTTATCGCTTTCGGCGATTTTTGTTTTCATCGGTGCCGAACCGGGAGCGGCGTGGCTGCCAGAAGCGGTGCAGCGCGACGAGAAAGGCTTTGTTCTGACCGGCTGTGAAGCAGTCAGCTCAGGCAAATGGCCTCTTAAGCATCGCGATCCGTGCCCCCTGGAAACAACTATGCCTGGCTTGCTCGCAGCCGGTGACATTCGGTCCGGTTCGACTAAACGAGTTGGCTTCGCCGTCGGTGATGGATCCTTAGCTGTCACTTGTGTCAACAAATTGAGAGAGCAGATAGAGTGGTTGAAATGAAATCACAAAAGCAGCTCTTCGCGTTGTTCCTGGCTCTGACGTTCGCTCTTTCTTGCACGGAGATATCAGTCCGGGCAAGCGATCGTACCGACACGAAAAGTTCACGCAAAGAAGACTCGCAAACAAATAACTTGGGAGCAGATTTGCATCCAGCACCGTGCCTCAGCTGGATCGAACCGCAGAGCAAGCCGAGAGTGGCTTTGCTCTGCATACATGGACTTGGATTAAATAGTGACGCTTACACAAACTTCGGCAAGCGCATGTCACACCACGGCATCGCCACTTACGCAATCGATGTTCGAGGTTTCGGTTCGTGGATGAGGGCAAATGGGAACGAACAAGTCAATTTTGACGACTGCCTGGGCGATGTTCAGGCGACATTAAACTCGATCAGGGCGGCAAATCCTGGAATACCGCTCTTCTTATTGGGCGAATCAATGGGAGGAGCAATCGTTTTACGCGCGTGTTCGCTCTATCCAGAATTAATGGATGGAATCATTTCCTCTGTTCCGGCCGGCGAGCGTTTCAAGCAAAAGAAGACCGACTTGAAAGTAGCTCTGGAATTCTTGAAAGGGCGACACAAACAATTTGATATCGGCAATCAAATCGTCGATCAAGCCACCAAAGTACCGACATTACGTGAAGATTGGGAAGGCGATCCTCTTGACCGAATGGACCTTTCCGCCGAGCAACTGCTGCAATTCCAGAAATTCATGAATGAAAATCACGAAGCAGCTGAGAAAATCGCCGAGACTCCGGTGCTTATGTTGCAAGGCACACTGGATAAACTGGTCAAGCCGGAAGGCACCTGGGACCTTTTCAATGAATTGGCCACCAGCAAGAAAACATTTGTCGCTCTGCCAAGCGAGCATCTGGTTTTGGAAGAAGGGCAGGCAAAACCTTCGAAGTACGACGCGAACACCGCTGAATTGGTGGCAGGATGGATTTACGGTAATCTTCCCGATCCGGCTACGAGCGTCGCCAAAGTGGCCGCCGATAACGTCAGCCAGATCAACACCAGCAGTTCTGGAATTGCCCGCGGTTTCGGGATTGTCCACGGTTCTGGAATTGCCCCAGGTTCTGGAATTGCCCTAGGTTCTGGAATTGCCCCAGGTTCTGGAATTGCCCCAGGTTCTGGAATTGCCCCAGGTTCTGGAATTGCCCCAGGTTCTAAGTCCAATTCTGATTCTGGCAGTATCACTGGCGGTGCACCGGTGGTGCTCGTCTTTGAAGATAGCTGGTGTGTGGAGTGCAAAGGGCTTGATGAATTATTCGGGCAGGCACAAAAGATTTTCGGCACTCAGGTAACAGTCAAAACTGTCAATGTTAGTGATCCCGCAAACGCATCTCTTGTCGCCAAATACAAAATCGCACCGATCCCAACCTCAGTATTTCTCAGAAAGGATGGCACAGTCGACTCGGTGCTGATCGGTCGTGGTGATATACAGAACATCGCTATGCATTTACGATCGAGCGCTGCTACCTTCGTGCTCAATCGATGACTGGATCGTCTAAATAAGTTTGCTTCAGAGCCCGGCTGAAATCCATCAAACCATTTTGCATTTGCGAAACTACTGATTTGACATCGGTTAGCATCGCCGTGCGATCTTCGACCAATTGAGAAGCAAGTTCCTTGTGCATAGTCAGTCCAAAGCCAGTGTGTTTGCGCTTGCTGCCCATTAAACCCGCATCTTGCCAATTTTGCGCTAAATATTCTATCCGCGTTTGGCGATCCCTGTTTCCTGGCGGTACCCGATTGAGAAATTGCCAAACCGAATCAGGATAATCTTTGCCGCGCGCATTTGTGCGCTCGCTGATTGCAGTTATCAAAGGAGTAACGTCTCTCTGAGCGATCTGTCGCTCCACGTGCTGTTCTTTGATGGTCATAGCCGACAGCGCACACTGAATTCCGCCATCGAAGATTTCCAATAGATTGGTCGGGGTCTCGGACGAACCCAGAGCTATCGAATATCCGGCTAGTTTAGTCACACCACCGCTGACAAAGTTGATCACCGTGTTTCGCATCAACGACCGCGCACGCCTTTCAGTAAGTGCAGCCTGAATATCGTCCAGTTTTGCCAGTTCCGTTTCCACGCTGACGCGAGTGGAATCAACTTCGAAGTTGACGGTTTGTTCAGCCTGCATCAGTTGCTGCCGATAGTATAAAAGTTTAGTCATGCTATCACTGCGACTGACTAAAGTTGAATCGCTAGACATTTTCTCCTGCACTAGCCGCAAATGATTCCACACTGGCAACATACCTGTTAACTCGGCGATCTCGCGGGCGCCGGGTGTCAATTCGATATTACCCCTTCTCGCGCTTACCTGCACATTGGCCGGGGCTTTTGTCGTCGATTGGGATGGCTGCGACTGCAATACGGAAGATGGCGGGTCAGCCGAGTCGGCCTTTTGATTCAAACCGACGGCTGCGATTTGCGTTATGGGGGGTTCCGCAGCCAAACTTGGAGCCCAGAACAGAACATAGAACACGGCAAAGATCGCGATTATTGCAGGACAAAGCGATGTTGTCCGCTGAAAAATTGTCGCCAGATGCGAGTGGCATTTGTTGTTCATTACACATTCTTCTTTGAGGAGCTTGACGCTGAGCATAAAACTTGGAGCGACCAAAGATCACTGGTCCGCCCGTTAATTTTGATCAATTTCATAGTAAGATTACTCGCTGCAAGTCTATCGACTGCCATTCGGAGCAAACCATGAACAACCGTCCTGCACGGCTACTTTTCGTCATTGCCTGCTTTCTCACCCGATCGAGTGATAGTTTGGCCGCGACGCTTCCAATTTCAGCCGGCGGCATCGCGGTAGTGGCGGGAGCGCCCGCAAGGTCGGTCTCCACGGCTGTTTCTCTAGCGAAACTGGAACAAAGACTTTTTGAGCTGACCTACCCGGGTGAAGATGATGATGCCCGTTTAACCCGCGTTGAAAAATTCGTTTTTGGCGGACGTCAGACTGGTTCGGCTCAGGCACGACTGACCCGCCTGGAGTCTGCTATCTCCAGTAATCAGCCAGCCCCAGGCACTCCGACCCCTTCTCAAATAGAGGTTTCGCCGACGACATCGACTCTGGCGACCTCGCCCTCGGCGGCTTCGGCAAGTGCAAAAAGTGCGGCAAATAATCAAGCCCCCTCGGATGATTCCGACGACTCGGTCACATCCACTTCGTCGTTTGCCTACGGCAACTATCCCCGAGTGACTGAACTAGAACAAGACATGCTCGGTACCACATACGTGCACGAAGCGTTGCCACAACGACTGTCTCGGTTGGAGACTAAGGCTTTTGGATCGCCATCGACAGCCAATGATCTATGCGCGCGCGTCGATGGTCTCGACCTCTACGCCGACCGCCATCACATTTTCAAAGACAAACATGATCCTCTGGTAAATACAGAAATGGCCAGTTCGCCATCGAGCATGTTTAGCCGATCGGCATTTAGTGCTGGAGGTAGGGCGCCGATGTCGATGAATTACGAATCACCCGATACGACTGAAGATTCGCAGCCCAAGCCACCGGTAAATCCATTCGTCGATGGTGTTACTGGAACCGATCAGCGTCTGTCGGCGATGGAAGAATTCACCTACGGTCACAATTATGCGACCAGGCCGGTCGGTGATCGATTGGCGAGACTCGAAAAAAGATTGGTCCCTTACGAGCATAATTTGACTGCCAAAGATGTTCCGACGCGGGTCGATAATCTGTGGAGTATATTGAGCGTCGCCAATACTCTGAAAAATTCTCCGACTGCTGCCCATCAAGGCAATATGATCGCCTCGAATGTGCCAGACGTCAGGCCCTCGACGTTCTCCAACGGATCTCAGACAAACGCCGGACCTCCTCCTCAAATCTTTAACAAGCCAAATGCTGCTCCGCATTCGTGGTTGCATCAAATGGGCAAGTCAATTGATACCACTTCGTCGTCAGATCGATACACCGGACCTTCCGCCTCGTCAATCACTGAGTGATATCATAATTGGTGCCTGCTGGGACAGTTAGTTAGACATGAAAAAGCCCTTGAGAAAATATTTCCCAGGGGCTTTTTGCTAGAGAACGATCCTGTCAGTCTCAGTCTTCAGACGGTTTGTGTGACCTTCTGAGCTTGGTCTAGGACGGCTTGCAGTTTGTCTTCGTTCTCGTGTGACAGCGAGGTCTTCAGAACTTTGCCGCCAGTGCCCTGAATATGTTCGGCTACTTTGTCTGCAGTTGCAGTCTTGACCAGAACAAATAATGCCGACGTTCCCGGCTTGAGAGTCTCGCCCAATTCTTTCATGAAATTGTCATCGATGCCGATATCGGTCAAAGCACCTGACAGTGCGCCAGAGGCAGCTCCAACAGCGGCGCCTAAAAATGGACTCAAAAATAAGGCACCGATCAGCATGCCCCAGAACGTGCCTTTAACTGCACCGACTGCAGTCAAATTGATCGCCTGATTCAATTTCACCTTACCGTCTTCTTTCTTGATCACAACTACTGCATCTTCCAAATCGATCAAATAGTCTTTTTGCAACTTGAGAAGCATCAAGCGAACTTCGTCAGCCTTATGAATGTCATCGTATCCAATTACTACCAGGTGGCTCATACCAACTCCTTACAGCCGTGGGCTATATGTGATGTATCCAGATCATTCACCCATACTACGCTGTTGACATAGCCCTTGTATGAATTACCGCCTGAATTGTCGAGTCAATATTTGAGTCGAAGCGAAGTGACGTCAAGTCGAGGCGAAGTCACTTCAACCTGCTTCAGGCAAATCCAGATTGTTGTCACCTGGCAGTTCAATCGGATCTGACAATTTAAAATTAGACGATTTGAAATCAGACGCTTTGACATTCTGCACGAATTCTTTGAAAGCCAAGCGCTCAGCGCGCTCTTCCTTGTGAACCGCCAGACTCGACTGAGCCACGATCTCTGCATCTACAAGCACGGGCACTCCAGACATTATGGCGATGGCGATCGCATCAGAAGGTCGCGCTTCAATTGAGCGGAAAGCGCCGGCATCATTCCCCTGCGCCGTCGAATCTTCGATATAATCAGCCATTGGAGCAAGGACGATCGACGCTGCGTAATCATCTCCTTCTGCAGGATCAAGCAGAATTTCTTTGACTGAATAGCCAAGACGCCGGATCGTATTCAACAATAACTGATGGGTCAGTGGCCTTTTTGTTTTCACTCTTTGGCTCGTGAGAGATATCGCTCTTGCTTCTAGCAACCCGACCCATATGGGCAGCGCGCGTTCTTGTTCGCGATCGTTCAAGAGTACAATTGGTTCTCCATTTTTATCAATGGCAATCGCTTCCACCGTCATCTCAATCCTGCTCATTTTCCACTTCCATTCGCACATCGACGTGCGGAAAGCATGCCTGAAATCAGACATGGGTGCCGGCCACCGTTCTGCGGCCCTCGACTTTCATGTTAGCCAACTTTGCACGCAGTTCTCGGACCGCAACGAAATATTCACAATCACAATTTGATAAATCACAAGTTGATAAATCACAAGTTCATAGCCGTTGGAGCGCGCAGGGGGCTGTCAGCTCGAGCACTGCTATTTCATAAGTTCAAATAGGCTTTCGGTCTCGGCGTTATCGCTCCAAATCTGGTTGGCACTGCGCGCGATTGTGTAGCCGGAAGTAGACGGCAAAGAATGCTTCTGAGCAATGGTCGCTTTGCTCGTTTTCAAAATACACCAGTTGTCCGTACGCGCGCCGGAGAAAAGGAAGCCGGAACTGTATTTATCCGCGCTCTTATCAGGATCCCAGACCGAGATTTGCAGAGGAAAACCGGTGTCGGCTCTGGGTATTTGATACAGAGTTGATACGATCTGCACAACCGGCTGCGGTAGCGGTGGTTGCAGTACCAACATCGAACCAGCTTTGCCTTGACGTGAAGAAACAATTTGGTGATTTTTGGTCAAATATGGCAAAGCGTATACCCTCACCGGCAGGTCTAAAAACTTGCTTGCGTTTGTGTAAACCAATGGCCACGTGGGCAAAGCGGTCACACGCATAAAATTTTGTGGCGATCCCCTGCGCAACCACTCCAGCAAAGATAATTCGCAAAACGTCTTGTTGCGAAGATTGATCAATTTCACTCTCCAATCTGGCGGTTGAGCCAAAACGATCACATTCATTTCAGTCAAAGTCGTACACACGAATGCGTCGCACACACGCACCTCGCAGTGCATTTTGTCTACTTGCTGTGACAAATTCAATTCTTCAGTTGCTTTCAGCAGAGGTGCAATTTGCTTTTTGGGTGAAACATTGGCAGTAGGCTTTGCAGGCTTAGCCAGTGGAGTGAGCGGGGCAGGCGTTGCAGTCGGGGCAGGTGTTGCAGGCTGAGCTGGTGTTGCAGGCTGAGCTGGTGAAACAGGTGCGGCAAAAGCGACAGGCAGAGCAAATTCTGCATGTCCTGCAAAGATTGCAATTGCAATTGGCACTCCAACTGCACTCACAATTAAAATCGCAACTTTCGCCAGCGCTGAATGTTTTGACTGTTTCTGATCGGAAGGCAAATTTTTCTCCAACATCCCACTAACCATAACTATTTCACACTTATCAAGATAATGTCAGGTTAGGCGCCTGGCATGAAACTCAGGAACGCGTCGAATCGGGGGATGAGACGCCCATCCGTGAATCGGGAGAAGACACTATGGGTGACAAAATTCAGTTCGTACCGCAGGGACAAAAACCCGAAACTCCTATCAGTCATGATCCCCTTTTCAGCCAATGGATCAACATGCACAAAGACAGTTTTAAACGCGATACCAAAGATAGCTCAGATAGTATGGATGCTTACCGGCAAGATGTGTTGTCGAGTATAGGACGCAAAACTGGTAAAACAACGGCAGCGCAAAAGCGAGCCGATGATCTTCAGGATTTGCAAGGCGATCGCCAGGCAATTGGTGACAAGCACCATCCCGGCGCCGATCAGAGGAACGCAAACGCCGATAGCAAAATCGTGGCCCTGGACCAGGCACTGCTGAAAAAGTACGGTGACAAGCTATCACCCGAGATGAGGCAAACTTTGCAAGAAGATATCGCCGCAAAGACGAAAACTGCAGCCAACAGCACAGAGGACATCGGGCGCGAACGGCAATACATCAAGTCAGACAATCGTGAACTCGCCGCATTGGCGCATGGCAGCAAAGCTCAAATCCGGGCGGCGGATCGAGAGCAGATTGGTCAACGCGACAAAGATGCCCAACGCGAAGTGGGCTACGTCCAGGACAACGATCGCAGTCAGGCTGTGGACAAAAAGATTCTCAGCCAGTTCGGCGGTATTCAAATCGTTCACTCCCCGGAAGTAGCATACCTGTATATTTAAGGCAGGTTGAAGGCGAAACCAGCCACACATAGCTAGTCTCTTCAGCTGAAGTAGAGCACAGGTTCACGAAATCTACTCAAAAAAAGGGTAGACAGATAGTAAGCCTGCAGCTTTAAAATTCCGCCCCTATTTCTTGCAGGCAATCATCAAGTGTGGAGAGAAATGACGAACCAGCTAAGAAAACTCGTCCACACTCTGGTCGCTTGCCTTTTCCTGAGTTCGTCGCACATTGTGTCGGCAGCAGATTCCGGGTCGGTTTCCGGACAGTCGCCACCACTGCAAGGGAAAACTGCCGCCTATGGCGTCCTGTCCGAGCAGATGCAAGCGCGAATGGGATTCAAATGCGCAACTGAAGACAACGAGGACGTCGTTGTTTCCGATGTTGTGCCGGGCACAGCCGCCTCGGACTGCGAAATCCACAAAGGCGATTTAATCCTGGACGCGCAGGTAGTGGGCACGGCTCTTTCAATTACGATCGAACGCGATGGTCGAATTTTCGAAGCCAGGTTGAGGGAGGTCAGCCAGACCTCGCCAAGTTTCATTGTCCAAAAAGGGAAGATGGACAACAGGACGACCAAACCCTTCACTCTCAACGCTGAGCAGAAGGTGATTCAGGACAATCATCTGGTCCCTGAAGCTGCCACGGCGGATAAAACGCCCAAGCTGAGCGACCTTTCCACCAATCGATTCGCGCTTCAAGCGGATCAGAATATCAGAATGTTGGCAGACTACAATTTAGAACTGATTGTCGACCGCTCGATGTCTATGCACAAACCCGATTGCCCCAACGGACTCTCTCGGTGGCAATGGTGCGGAAGCCAGGCGACTCGACTGGCGCAAGCATTGACTCCATATGTGCCCAACGGATTGACAATAATTCCGTTTGCCACCGAATACGATGTGTTCGAACATGCGAATCCACAAAGCATCGAGTATCTATTCAATAGGATGAACTTGCAATCAGGGACAAGACTGTTCGAGCCGCTCACTGAAAGGCTGGACAACTATTTCAGCCACCGCAAACCGACTACCAAACCGCTTTTGGTAGTTGTAATCACTGATGGTGTGCCAGTGCCGAAGTTCGAACCAGAACTCGTCAAAAGAGAATTGGTCGAAGCTAGCAAGAAGATGACGTCGCCAGGCGAAGTGACAGTGATTTTTTGCCAGATAGGAAGCGAAGACCGCTTCGGTCAGCGTTATCTCACCGAATTGGACGACAACCTGACTAACTACGGGGCTCGCTACCATTTTGTTCACACCATCTCTTTCGACGATCTGCAGCAAATGGGGCTGGGACCAGCATTGGTGGCATCAATGAAAATCTACGCTCCGCCACCGCCGACTCAGATGGCTAAAGCCAGGACGCATCAGGCAGCGCAATTCACAAAATAGATACATCTTTCTGCGATGATAGCTCAGGTAGGCTCTCCGCACGAACGAGGACCGTTGAATGCAGGCAAGCGGCGCACCAAAGCGTCAAGCATGCAGCCATGACTGGACAAATAGGGTCCTGTCGATTGTGCTGCTCGGAAGTTTGCTGTTCAGCTCGACCGCTTCGGCTCATGCAGCCGGTGCCCTCGATGACGATGCCTCGGTCCCCTGGATGGTAGAAGACCAGCAATCAGCCGCCAATCACTATAGAGCTCAGGACGATGATGGTCGTCAGCCTCAAGCAAGATTGCCCAGACCGGAAGCGAATACACCCAGATTTGTAAATACTGACAATCAGCCAATCGAGCAGTGGGCGGGCGGTCGTCACAACCAAGCATTTTCGGCCAATCCTTCTCTCAGAAAGCCGGATCGCTTCGCCGACAATCCAGAAACCGATAGTGCTGGAGTCAGGCACTTTTCAAATGGAAAACATTTCGATTTGAGCAAAATGTCTATCGATCAAGCAGTAGACACTGCTAACTCGTCGACACTCAGTAACAAACCATTCGCTCCCGATGCCGGCAATCGACCACGCCACGGCAATCAATTTAACAGTCGAGTGGCCAGCTCTCTTGCCGACCCCACCTGGGCAGGAACGTACGGCGGCAAGGGCATTACCAATTTCGACAACGGCAATTTCGGCAACAACCAGGGCGGCAATTTCGGCAACAACCAGGGCGGCAATTTCGGCAGAAATCGGGGTGGCAACGGCCAGGGTCGCATGTCGATGTCCCAGCGTAGAAGATTGCATGAAGCGAGACGACTGGCTCGATTGATCAGACAGTTTTAATACGCCCGATAATAGTGCTCAGTGATGCGTTCTTAGAGTAAGCTTACGCTTCGCCCGCGGTGGCACTTCAAATATGGCTCTGTTCAGTAATCAAGCGGCAATTTGGCAGAGCCTGCTTTAAAGCGGCAATGGCTTTTGTCGTAAGCTTCGGACAATGATTGATCGAGAGCACCGCTAACGACTTTTGTTTCTGCAATAGGGTCAAACATTCGTCATCGATCCCCGTGTTGTCTAAATAGAGTTTCCACAATTGATTGTTCGAGAGGGTTTGCAAGGACGCATTGGTGATCGCCGTGGAACTCAAGTCAATCTCGTGCAATCCCGTCAGACAACGCAATTGAGCAATACCTTCATCATTGATCGGGCAAGCGCTCAACCACAATTGGTGTAATCCGTGAAGCTTGCCGACTTGAACTAGCCCTCGATTCGGAAACGTACTGTAAGACACATCGAAAGTAATAAGCTCCTTCAATTGCGACAGAAAGGAGAAATCTCTGGACCGCAATTGCGTGTATCGCAAATCCAAAAAGCGCAAGCGCTGCAATTTACTCAGTGCGCTCAAATCTTCATCTGTGAGATCTTTGAGACTCGCAGCATGCAGTTCTTCGAGACTTTCAATTCTGCTAAGGGGAAGAAATGCGTCGCCGGTGATCCGAGGAACATCGTTTAAGAATAGACTCCTGACTGAAATTCCAGTTAAAATTTCCATGGTCGCGTTGGTAATCTTCGTCTTACTCAGGTCTAAAGAGCAAATGTCAGCATGTTGTTCTTGCAACATTTGCACGAG